>JACMQM010000024.1 GCA_014376985.1 Cytophagaceae bacterium
TCTATATCTAAAATACAAATATCAAAATCCAGTTGTCCGGCTTCTTCCACCAGTTTCAAGGGATCATTGAATGCTTTCACCACTTCTACGTAATCAATTTGCTCACACATCATGCGCAAGTAAGTCAATCCCGGCAGTTCATCGTCCAGCAATAAGCATCTGAGCTTTGTGTTCAACTAAATTGATTTTTAAATGACTGATGTAGGTATCTTGTTCCACGAACTGATCGATCGTGTAATTGTTTTTGTATATAATTTCCAGGCGCTTTAGAAAACTCCCCTTTCCAAATCCGCTTCTCTCCTTTTTCATGGCAGTCTTTCCGCTTATTTTATTGGATACGGTCAATAAAAACTGTTCCTCTTTGAGTTCAAATACAATGGAGATAAAAGCATCTGCGCTTTGTATGTCCGCATGTTTGAAGGCATTCTCAATCAGATCAATCGTAATCAAAGGTGCAATCAATGATTGTTCGTATAAAGGATTCAATGGGTCAATTTTATTCTTGATCCGCAGATCAAACAAAGGACTTACTTTCAACCGATTGATTTCAATCAAGCTCAGTGCAAATTCTATCTCTTCTTTTAAAGAGACGTATTGTTTATCGCTTTCGTATAAAATATAATCCAGTACATTGGACAATTTATCCAGTGCATAATAAGTCTGGTAAGCATGTGACTGGATGGAATTGAGCGTATTCTTAAACAGATGTGGATTAAGTTTATACCTGATTGTCTCCAACTCCAATGCTTGCGATTTTACTTCCAGTTCCCGGTAACGATCTATCGCTTGTTGTTTTTCTTTCTGTTCTGCCTGCAGTTTTTTCCACAAAAAGAAACACACAGCACCGCATAGCAATATTATAGCTGCTATCAGAGCAAATGGGGTAAACGACAATTGAATTTCTTTTTCTAACACGGTTAGATTTTATACGATACAATAATAGACACTTTACCTAACAAACCTTTGCGTCCCACCAATACCAGTTTATCGCGTTTAGGCCAAATGGTATAGTCGCGCACCAAAACCAATTTATCCGGATTAGGCAGCAACTCATCTTTTACAATTTGACCGGTCTTTCTATCGTAAGCCAGGTAACGAATTTTATGAATCGAAGCATCCAATCCATCAGAATAGGCGTAGATAAAACGAATTTGATCAGGCTGCAGATTATCCATTGCGAATGAAATGGAGTTCAATCCATCCACAGCAGGATACACTTGGTTCTTGGCATGGTAAGTTGCCCATTGTAATTCATCCGATGTATTGAAACTCATCATGATAATGCCTTCGGCTTGCACATGTCCGTCCAATTCCTGCTTATGGCTTTTATCAAATGTACTGCGGCTAATGTGCGGGTAGCCATCGGCATACAAGCATCTCTTCTCTAAGACGAACAACACATCTCCATTGGCTTCTAAGCCAAAATGAGTCAAGTCATAATCCAACCAGGTTTCTTCGCCTTTGATCAGTTTTGAGTTCTTACGGGCTTCGATGTGTTTGGCTCTCAGCACTTCGCTGTATTCTTTGAAAATCGATTTTTCAATTTTCTGATTTGCAAAATCAAATATGGAATACATCACACCGGCAAACATCCCGCGTGTATTCAATTCCGTATTACCTACCAGTATTCTATCGTCTGACAAAAAACGAACATGGAAATCATCCTTTTGGAAATTGGTCGAAGGTAATTCCAGAATAGAGAAATCTTTCGTCTCCATGTCAAAACGAATGAAGTTTACCTTGCCGCCATTGTTGGCGTTCAAAATAAATAATTCCCCTTTGTTGTTGATGAAGATGCCGTAGTTTACATAGTCATTATCAATGCCTACTTTCCCTTTGCGGATAAGGTTTCCACTGTTGTCGTAGACGCCGACATTAGCACTTAAGGCATGTTCGCCATAATTAAAAACGTAAGAAATAAATTTAGATCCATCCGGTGAATAGGCGAGGTGATGCGTGTATTCAAATGCCGTTACAAAATCAGCGCTGGTATGTTCACAAATGACATCTATAAATGATTCTTTTACTTTTCCTTTGTGCGGATTTTCATCCCATTGTCCTACCGGATAATTATCGAGTTGTTTTGTCCAGAGCTTTGTTCCTTTCTCCGGATCGTAACCGTAAGCTTCTAATTGTGTTTTGCCTTCCAGCTTGTAATGCACACCCGACAACAACACCAATTCCTTTCCGTTGAAAAAAATGTCTTTATATTCTTCATTGTTATCTACCGTTAAACTAACAGACCATAACGTTTCAAATGTTGCGGCATAACGCTCCAACGCAAACTCCGCTTTTCCTTTCGCCGAACCGCTCACTTTTGACAAGGCAACAAAATCTCCGTTGGGTAATACAACGACATCTTTTCTGCCGTCGGGTTCTGTATTGGGGCTACCTAAACGAAAGTCTTTGGAAAACTCTACAGATTGTGCAACAGATGTGACAGAAAAAACAAGAGTTAAAAAGAAAAAGGAAAGTATTTTCATGAGTTGTATGTATTGGAATAACTAAACAAGATAGCCAGAAGCTCTCTGCAAAAATATGAAATATGTGTTAATTTCTTGTGGTATTTTCAATCTGTAACAACCCCTAAATCTCCTGAAGGGGACTTTTGTTTTTCCTTGGGTTAGGGATTGAGCCATTGTTTGAGCTCTTCCCGCTTTTTCAGCGGGAAAGCGAGTGGCGAAAGCCCGACCCCGCCAGCCAAGCTTTTTTTTCCACAAATGATGGGAGGCGGGGAAACGCCCTATTCATAAAACTCATACTTAGCCCAAAAACTAATTTAATTCTCACACAACTTCACTTAAAATCTATTTTCTAATTCTAAACTACCATTTTACATCATTCAATCTTATCTTGCGCTCCTATGGCATTACCTATCAAAGAAAAAGTTTACATCACCGAAGATTATTTAGCACACGCTATTAAACTGGCAATTGAGTTTGCACCGCGTTTATTATTGGCGGTTGTCACGTTGTTGGTGGGACTATGGATCATTTCCAAAGTCACTAAAACATTTAAAAAAGTAGCGACCACCAAAGATTGGGATGCTTCACTGATTCCATTTGTCGGCGGTATTATATCTGCTACCTTAAGAATCGTACTCTTCATTAGTGTGGCGTCATTGATAGGCATACAGACCACCTCTTTTGTCGCCGTATTGGGAGCCGCTTCTCTTGCCATAGGCCTAGCCTTGCAAGGCAGTTTGTCGAATTTTGCGGGCGGAGTTTTAATACTGGTATTGAAACCCTACAAAGTAGGCGACGTGATCGAAGCGGTGGGTTACAGCGGTGAAGTAAAAGAAATACAAATCTTCAATACCATTTTAGTGACCGGCGATCAAAAAACGGTGATCCTTCCTAACGGCAGTGTGTCTAACGGAAGTATCGTCAACTTCAGTCAACGCGGTGTACGAAGAATCGATATGGTCATTCGTCTTTCTTACAGAGATGATCCTGAAGAAGCTAAAAAAATCATTCGCGAAATTTTATTGTCTTATCCCGAAGTGCATAAAAGTCCTGAACCTTTGATTGAGATCATCGAATTGACGGAACATCATATTCACCTTTGTGTGAGACCTTTTACAGACGCCATCCATTATGGTGCTATACAATTTAAATTTTACAGTGACGTGGTAAAAGAATTTAAGGCATCAGGTTTTGAATGGCCGATACCACAGACGGAGAGGTCAGCTAATTGAGAGATGATAACTTTGCTGGCGCAAGAATTCTTATTGTGCCTGTCTTAGCGCATTAGCTGTTCGTTTTTTACCATTCCCGAGCAGATACTCTATGTGATGCAAGGCACCAGTTTAAACTGGCGCCGATTAGGGAATTAGTGGTTCTACATAAGGGAAAACATTTTCTGTATTGCACTCATCTTTCAAATGAAAGACTTTAAGTTGTGCATTTATAGTGATGCTTAGAGTTAATCCAAACACTAAAAGCAAGGAGTGATTTTCATGCTTAGTTTCAAATTATCTTTTTAGCAATCACTTACAAGAATGTTTCGAACCGTTCGAAATGACATGTATATCCGTTTGGATTTCTAAGCAGATAATCCTGGTGTTCAGGTTCTGCAGGCCAAAATGTACTCATGGGTTCTAATGTAGTCACGATTTTGCCGTTCCATTTTCCTGAATCATTCACAATTTTTATTACTTCTTCCGCTACTTTTCTTTCTTCTTCCTCCTGAATAAAAATTGCCGAACGATAACTGGATCCTCTGTCGTTACCTTGTCTGTCTACTGTTAATGGATCATGTATTCTGTAAAAATAATCCAGAATTTCTCTAAAACTTGTTTTTGCTGGATCATAGGTTAATTCTATGCCTTCAGCATGACCGGGATGATTTCTATAGGTTGGATGTTCATTTTTACCACCGATATATCCTACCTCTGTATCAATTATTCCAGGTCGTGTTCTAAATAAATCTTCCATTCCCCAGAAACATCCTCCGGCTATATATGCTTTCTTGTAGTTTTCCATATTTTCATTCGTTTAAGAACTAATCTCATTACTCCGCCCACTTCCTCAAAACCGACAACACCGACACCGTATACTCATCTTTCGTCGCCATTTTCTCTTCCAGCTTTTTCATTGCCGTCAAGTTTTTTGCTTTGTTGGCAGGATCATTTCGCATAAGCATCAACCCTAATCTCCCTGCACCGGCCAATGTAGAGGAAGCATCCATGCAATGCGCGATGCTGTTGTTCTTCTGTACATTTCTTTGGAGCACTTCGTATTGATTCATCCACTCGTGAAACAAATCGTTCAATGCTGCTTTGCTCTCCCCTTCAGGATTTTTTTTGTAGGCTTCAATCAAGACAATGAATTTCAAATAGGCCAGCGAAGTTGGCCTTGCCATATCTGCTATACTATTCAAGGCAAATTGTGAGTTATAGGTTCCTTTTTGCTTCATGGCATAGTGTCGTTTGTATCCACTGACCGGTTTGAGGTAAGAAACCAATAAAATCAATTCATCTACATCTTTGGCAAGGTGCATGGAGTCTGCAAACGCATGTACATAGCGTTCATGTTGTAAACCTATTTTATCCAAACGCTGCGAGAACAACAATAATCTTTGGTAGAAAGCCAGGGTGTCTACAGTCATAGAAGAGTTCCAACCTATCTCCGCTATAGCCGCAGTGTTAGGCCATAAACGGGAATCAATGGTTACCGAATCCGCCAGCTCAGACCACATGGCCGCTTCCTGACCGATGATGCTGCCTTTAGTTTTTTCTTGTGTACTATTTCTTCTCACATAATATTCTCCTGCTGTATAAGTTTGATCTAAGTAATAACCATTGGAACGTATCACCCGATATCCTTGGGTTATTGCTTTATCCATCTGGCTGTCGCCTCTCCATGATTGTATAATAGTAGTGGTTGATGGATGACAATCTAAAACTTCATCCCAACCTATCATTTGCTTACCGCAAGAAGCCAGTAATAATTCCATGCGTTGATTGAACCTCGCCTGCAATTCATGTTGATCCTTTAGCTTTTTATCCTGCATAAACTGCTGGATATAGCCATTGTTCTGCCAGTCTTTACCTGTGATCTCATCTCCTCCGATGTGAACACAACTGTCTTTAAAAACAGTAGCCATTTCCATGAAAAAATCTTTTAGGAAGACATACGTTTTTTCATTCGTCGGATCCATCGCAGCGTCAAATACACCATAGCCACTCTCTGGCTGATAATCTCTTCGTGCGGATGCATACTCCGGTAAACCGGCGAACCATGCCGTGGCGTGACCAGGTAAATCAAATTCAGGTACTACGCGTACTCCTCTGTCACTGGCATATTCTACCAGGCGACGCATATCGGCTTGTGTATAGTATTGTCCGTTGGAACCATTGAGGTGCAACTCCGGAAACTTTTTGGATTCTATGCGGAAGCCCTGGTCGTCGGTTAAGTGCAGGTGCAGGACATTCATCTTAGCCATCGCCATGGCATCAATGTTTCTGTACAATACTTTCAAGGGTATAAAATGCCTGCTGACATCAATCAGCAAGCCGCGCCAATTGTATTGGGGTTTATCTTCTATAATGACTCCGGGGAAATAATAACCTGTCGCATCTTTTGCCAATAATTGTGTCAAGGTCTCCAGCGCCCGCATCACACCCAGGCTGGTAGAGGCGCATACTTTAATGATTTTCTTATTGACATCGATACGGTATCCTTCGTTTGCTTTGACACAGGGAGTTTGCAGGGAATCAAAAAAAATCCAGATTCCTTTTCTATTGTAAGTAGAATCTTTGTGCAGATCAATCACCATCATGTTATTGGATTTTGCCGACATCCTGCTGCCTGCCCAGTATACATAATGCTTGAGGTTACTGTCTATTTTATCTGAAATGTGCAGGTATAAACTACTATCGACTCTGAACTGTTCGGACAATCGATCTACCCGCTGCGGATAAGGTAAAAGTGGTAAATCCTGACTGTACAAAACACTGGGAGGGAATATACCCAGCACAAGAAAACAATAAAGTGCTTTTTTCATTATCAATTCGGCTAATACCTGAGCTAAAATAAGCAAAGAGTCTTATAGATAAAGTGATTACACGTTTTTATTATCCACTTGTGAGGTGTGGTAAAATAGATTTTCATTAACCCGTTGAGCATTTAATTGAACTTTCTGTTTAAAATTGAAAAGCAATAACTTACTCCTGTAACGTCTGCCACATGAAATCTGCTTCTTCTACTACATTAAATCTTACGGCATTAAAATTTTTATCCGGTGGAGGAGAAATGAGCGGACTTACCGGTCATTACGATTGGTCTGCCAATAAAGCAGGTCCTGTTTCCTTTACAACAACATTCTTTGATTAATTAATATTCTGATATGGCAAATAAATTTCTTTTAGTAGATGACGACAGCGACGATTAAGAATTGTTTTGTGAAGCATAGCATGCAGTAGATACTTCTATCCATTGCTATTTTGCAATGGATGGTCAGGACTCATTGACTCTTCTGCAGGAGATCAAACCTTCCATTATTTTTCTTGACATCAACATGCCGGGGATGAATGGATGGGATTGTTTGACTAAATTAAAAAGTAGGGAAAAATTAAAACATATTCCGGCCATCATGTATTCTGCCTCTTCTCATAAAGCAGAAGTGGACAAAGCGTTCACAGTGGACGCCTTGTCTTTTTTCGCAAAGCCCAAAATTACAAGCAATTGAAAGCCCTGCTGCATGAGGTGGTTGAAAGATTAACAACGGTACGTTAGAATCCCTGACGAAAACATTTAAAGGCTGATCGCTGCATGTATTAACTGTGCATGATCAGGTATTTTAACTTGTCATCGTCTTTCAGTTTTTCATATTCCTTTTTGTGTACCGTTATCAGTAGTTTTTGTACAAATTTCCAGCACGTGGCATTACGGATTTCCAGCTCGCGGGAAATATCGGATATCGAAATATTTTCTCCGTAACGGTTAATCATCACCGTGATGTAAAGTGCCTTGCGAATATCAAACTTACATTTATGGAAAGCCGTATAGGCTGTGATGGATTCGTCATAACGGCATTTTGTACAACGGCGGGCAAAAGGTGTGGCGCCTTTACCAAATTTTACATTCCCGCACTTTTTGCAAACATAGCCTTGCTCCCACTTGATGTCTTCCATGAAGCGGTCTACCGCTGTATCGTCCGGATATACCAAACTGAATTCTGCAAAATTAATTTGCTTGAGTGAAATACGTGCTTCCTTTTCCTGAATGACATTTTTCTTGAGGTTCCAGTTGTCCCGATCCAGGATGGCATTCATTTCATTGATTTCCTCTGCCTGCGCTTTCAATTGTTCATTGGCTTTTTCTAATAAAGCACTTTTCTCTTCTATCGTTTGCGTACGTTCCGCAACTTTTTGTTCCAGTTCTAGGTTTACTTTTTCACTCAGTATTCTGTTTTCGTTCAATTGATTGATGACTTCTTCCTGCGCTTCTTCATTGGTGTGTTTTAAGAAACGTATACGATCACCTAAAGCAAAAGAAAGGATAACGATATCTGCAATCATACTGATGTTGCGGATGTAGACAATGGTAATCAGCAATACAGGGGAGTCTTCCAGGAAGAAGTTGAACAAGGTTAAATTCTTAAACATGTTCAGCAGTAAACCCAATAAAATAATCACATTGCCTAATAAAAAGAAGCGTGCCGGTTTGTATCCCTTCAGGTATACCTTGCCCGCTACAAAAAGGGTGTAGGCAAATACACTGATGAACATCATGTCATACAGAAAAGGATAAGAAGCGTAAGTGAAGAACAAACTGATGACGCATAACAAAACGAACACGACATAGACACTTTTCTTCGCCTTAGGTAATGTTTTATCAAGATCTAAGAAACTCTGGAAATAAATGAGGTAGAAAATCAGCATGAGGATTTTGGAAATATATCCTCCCCAGGCGGTAATCAAATGGCTGTGCGACCAGACAAATTGAAAACCTAATCCATCATTGATAGACGAGTCAAAGGCCCAGGCGAAAGCATAGAAGAAATAATAAACATATACTTTTTCCCTCGTTGTGAAATACAGAAAAAGATTATAAAAAGCCATGATGAATACGATGCCATAGTACATACCCAGCAATACATATTCTTTAAAGGCATACGAAGCAAAGACTTTATTTTGCCGGATCTTAAATAAGAAACTGCCCTGCACGCCGGGCGTAATTTTCAAGTAATAATAAGGAGACTCTTTTTCTATCCGTTCTAAAGGAATATCAAACACAAAGTTTTTGTGTTGGTATTCTCTGTTGCTGAAATCATATTGCACGCCTGTTTTACTTTCTATATAATGAGGCGGTGTATGAAAATCAGAAGAATAAAAAATTACCTCTGCAAACCTTGAATCCAGGATTTCAAGGATCCAATTGCTTCGAGGCCCAGACTTGTTGATGATTTTAAAGCGAATCCAATAACTGCTTTTTACATGGTGACTGAATTGCTCTTTGGCACCGCCTTCTTTGAACGTGTAACGCTCGGGATGGGCCAAAAGATCAGTCAAGGTGACTTTAGCACCGGGATCTTCAAAAATCTCAATGGTATTGCTGAGGGTTTCGTATTCTTCCTGTCCGGCGTTTAAAACGATTGTTTTACCATAACTGGCTATTGTTAAACCCCAAAAACACAGAGCAACGCCTATGCATTTCTTAGCGGAGATATTATTGGTTTTAAAAAACATCATCTAATATAATTAAATTAAACTGACACATTCCAAATGCTCCGTTGGAGTAATTGGGCTGACGTTCAGCGACTGATATAATTTTAAAGCTCTTCTATGAGAATTGTTTTTTGCTTTTCAACTGAAAAACAAAAAAGAGAAGGAGGAGTAACCGTAAAAAGACAATACCAAAATATGCATTTAGCTGACTAAAAAAAAATATTTAAGCGGTTAAAATAAGTTATTAATTCTAAGATTGAGTTTGTTTTTAGGTTATATTTTTAAGAGTAATTATAATTTGAACACTGTTTATAAGGGCGTTTCCCTGCGGGCCGGGCTTTCGCCACTCGCTTCCCGCAAATGCTTTAAGCATTATTCCAACTTTACTACGGCGGGAGAGCTCAAACAATGGCTCAATCCCTAACGCAAACACTTACTCCTTAATCATAATCTTCTATATTTGTCAGTAGTCAAAAATCATTCCTACGTGCCTGAAAAATTTCATTATACTTTTTCTGTAAAATGGACCGCCGTATTAGGTGTCTTGTCTTTTGGTATCCTTGTTCCTACCTTTTTTATTCCCATGCAATTGGGATCGCAGGAACATTTTCTATCCATTTTGATTGCTACACTTACCAGTGCGGTAATTTGGGAAGGAAGTAAATTCATACAAGCGCTGATTCTCTATTGGTTTCCCTGGGAGAAAAGTATTGTCAAACATCTGGTCTATGAAATCCTCTGCATTTTTATCTTCTCCTCTCTGGGCCTGCTCATCGGCATTCTCACCTATGCCACCTGGTTCAGTTCTTCCGTGCATCTTACAGTTGGCATTGTCTTACAAAATATTTTCGTTTCCTTTTTATTGGCCTTATTGTTCATCGCCTTCAATGAAGGAGCCTTTCTTTTTGCGAAATGGAAATCTTCTTTGGTAGAACAAGAAAGACTGCGCCAGGAAAATTTGATTGCCAAATTGGAGAGTTTGAAAAAACAATTGGATCCTCATTTTCTATTCAACAGTCTCAGCGTTCTCAGTGGTGTCGTGTACCAGGATCCCGTATTGGCGGATCGCTTCATCACAAAACTCGCACAAGTGTACCGCTATGTACTCGAACACAATGAAGAGCAACGCGTTTCGCTTCATAAAGAAATTGCTTTTGTGGAAGCCTATTGTTTTTTACTCAATGTTCGTTTTCTGAATAAAGTAACACTGAAAGTATCTGCCAGCAGTGAATCATTATATGTGCTTCCTCTCTCGATTCAATTGCTAGTGGAAAACGCAGTGAAACACAATCAGATTTCGGAACATTATCCGTTGGAATTGAAAATATATGTAAGCGATGGCTGGTTGTGGGTAGAAAACACGATTCATCGCAAAGAAGCTGAGTACTCCACCGGTATAGGATTAAAAAACATGGAAGCACGTTATAAATATGTTACGGGGAAATCTCTTATTATTGAAGACAAAGGAATAATATTCAGAGTTGGATTACCGTTAATCGAAGAATAGTATGAAAGTTGTAATCATAGAAGACGAATTCTTTTCCGCAGAAAAATTAAGTCAGCAGTTGAAACTGATCCATCCTAAGATCGATATCCTAGCCATTATTCCTTCTGTTGAAAAAGGATTGCAATGGTTTAAAAACCATCCTGAACCTGATCTTATTTTTTCTGATATACAATTGGAAGACAAAAAAAGCTTTGACCTCTTCAGTCAATTGGCACTTGAGGCTCCTATCATTTATACCACAGCCTTTGATCAATATGCCATTCAGGCCTTCAAGCAAAACAGCATCGACTATTTGTTAAAGCCAATTGATACGGACGAATTGCGTGCCGCATTGAAAAAATACGAAAGCCTGGAATACCGCTTATTGAAAAAAGGATTTCGTTTGCAGCAGGAAAAGCAAAAAGAAGAATTCAAGGAACGTTTTTTAGTAAAAAAAGGAAGCCAACTCGTAGTGATCAAACTCGATGAAGTGGCGTATTTTAAAAGTGATCAGAAATTAAATTTTTTGGTAACAAAGGACAATCAGAAATTCGTCATCGAACAAACCATGGATCAGCTTACCGAACAACTGGATTCCAAAAAATTCAACCGAATCAGCCGCAGCCGTCTGATTTCATTGGACAGCATCGGCAAGATTCACAATCATTTTAACGGACGCTTGAAACTAGAGCTTTTTCCTCCGGAAGAAGAAGAGGTTTTTGTGAGCCGCGAACGGGTTCAGGCTTTCAAAGAATGGCTTGACAAATAAGCTAGGAGATACGAGCTAGGAGATCATCCTTGCTCGTACCTCCTAGCTCTTAAGTTCTACCATTCATCTCCTATTATCAACGGCTCGTCCGAATTTGGTCGAATTTTCGCTCGTAAATACCAAAATTTGAAGAAAAAAGATATGACAGCTATCATCATTTTCTTCATCGTTCACTGGTATGGATCTTTGTTCTTCCAAACCTTTTTCTTGCACCGCTACGCCGCACACCATGCGTTTGCCATGTCCAGAACATGGGAAAAAATCTTCTTTGTACTGACCTTCATTTTCCAGGGGTCTAATTACTTAAGCGCCTATGCTTATGGTGTCATGCACCGCATGCACCATGCCTTTGCCGATACGGAACACGATCCGCATTCGCCCAAATACAGTACAGGTTTGTTTGACATGATGTGGAAAACCAAAACCTTCTACGCTGCGGTTCGCCAAAGATCGATAGTAATTGATGAGCAATTCATCAAGGGTGTTCCGGATTGGAAAAAGTTTGATGACTTCGCTTCTAACAAATGGGTACGTCTAGCTTGGGGTACCTTGTATACTCTATTCTATATGTACTTTGTACCCGCAGATATGCCATACCTATACTTGTTGTTACCCGTTCAGTTTTTAATGTCACCTGTACACGGCGCCATCATCAACTGGTTTGCACATAAATTTGGATACGTAACCTTCAAAGTAAAAGACACCTCAAGAAACCTGATGCCTGTGGATGTATTCATGATGGGAGAAGGCTTTCACAACAATCACCACACGTATGGCAACCGTGCTAACTTTGCCTATAAATGGTATGAGATCGATCCGACGTATCAAGTCATTAAGTTGTTTAATTTATTAGGAATTATACAATTACCGAAAAAAGAAAAAACCGCGGAAGTATTCTTGAAAAAGAAAGCGATGGAACGCGCAGCTTAAGGGCAGCAAGAGTATTAAGCAAGAGCAAGAAAAAAAGCCGGATGTACATTCTGATCATCCGGCTTTTTCTAATTCATTGAAAATTAAAAATTACAGTTTTACGATTTTACGAATGCTTGTTCCATTGGATAATTGCACCTTACAAAAATAGACGCCACTTACTAGTGATAAGGAATTAAACTCCACGTCCTTTAATCCAGCTTCTATTGATCCGTTGTATAAGGTTGTTATTTTTCTACCTGTCTGATCTGTAATTTCTACGACAAGGTAATCGCTTTGCTCAACCTCAAATTGAATACTCATCCTCTCGCCAAATGGATTGGGCATGCAACTAAATTTCGTCGCCTGATATTCTTCATTTATACTTTCTATTCTCGCCTGACAAGAACCCAAGCTCAACCAAGCATCTTGCCAGTAAGGACCCGTACCTGGGGTGTAGGCCCATGATGCACCATTGCACCAACCCGAATAGGGCCATGGCTTACATTGGTATTTTATACCAGACTGTTTTACCATACTACCCGCTGCGTAATTACCATTTTCTGTATAAGTTGCTAATCCGTCACAATTGTCTGTCGCAGCAGGTAGCACAGTAATTGAGCGAACTGCTGAAGTTGAAACAGTACCCACATTGTCTGTAGCCTTCACTGTTAAAGTATAATTTCCCGTCCTCACACCAGACCAAATATAAGTATAAGGCGAAGTGAAATCCTCGCCCAACTTAATGGCGCCATTAAAGAACTCCACTTTAGTAATTACGCCATCGGCATCTGAAGCTGATGCAGCAATGGAAATAGCAGCCGGAGCAATGAAGGAAGAGTTGTCAGTGGGCGCAGTTAGTGACACAACTGGTAATTGATTCACTACTGTTGTTACATTGACGATCACCTTAGAGGAATAAGCAATGCCTCCTGCATTATCCGTAGCTTTTGCAGATAATAGATAAGTACCTGCCATCATACCAGCCCAATTATAACTATAGGGTGATGTCAAATCTTCACCTACCCAAACGTTTCCATTAAAGAATTCCAATTTGCTGATTGTGCCGTCGGCATCCGAAGCAGACGCCTCAATGGAGATCGTTGCAGGAGAAGTGAAGGAAGAGTTATGAACAGGTGCAGTGAGTGAGACTAGTGGTAACTGATTCACTGCTGTCGTTATATTGACAACCACATTAGAAGAATAAGCAATACCTCCTGTGTTATCCGAAGCTTTTGCAGATAAGGTATAGGTGCCCGACATCACACCAAACCAATTATAACTATAGGGCGATGTCAAATCTTCTCCTAACCAAACGCTTCCATTAAAGAACTCTACTTTACTGATTGTACCGTCTGCATCCGAAGCGGAAGCCGAAATGGAGATAGTAGCCGGAGCAATGAAGGAAGAGTTGGTAGTGGGCGCAGTTAAATTAACTATGGGATTTACATTCACCGGTGTCACAGCTGGAATAGTAATTTCGGTGATACTGTTCCATGTATTTACCGTATTGCCATAACCAACAATGCGAATATACTTTGCTGTTCTGCTTGAAAAAGTAAAACGCTCCAAAGCTAAACTGGTACCGCTGTTTTTTACTTTCAACAAGGCCGTGTTCCAGTTTTGTTGATCCATTGAAGTCACTAGATCAAACGTTGTAACTCTTGCATTGCCACTGTAAAAAGCAATATCCACTTTATCTATTACCCTCGCATCGTTTAAACAAAGCTGTATCCATTGCCCTGAACCATCGGCAGACCATCGTGTAGATAAATTATTATCTAATACATTCAAAGGTAAATTTCCATCGTTGCTACTTGCAGCAGCCGGCACACAAGTATTATTGGTAGTAGTCGTCATCGATTTTTTCACAGATTGACCGGCATAATTGCCTTGCGGTAAAGCAAACATGATTGTACTTACCGTTCCATTCCAGGTTACTCCATTTCCTTCTAAAGGTTTATTGATCGTAAGACTCAGCGAAGCAGGATTTGATTTTTCACACAGTGGATTGGCTACTGTAATTTCGTAACCGCTCACTATTTCTTTAATCATCACGGCACTCGGTGCATTGACTGTGATGACCTTTCCATCGGCTAAGGTTAAGCTACCTGCGACGTAAAAAATAACCTGAGAAATTTTCTGCGTTTTATGGTATACTGCCTGAACGGTATTGGTGTTACTCAATATTTGTAAAGGAAGATTTGCTTTATAATTCGTAGTGGTGGTAATGCTTGTATTAGGATATACAATATAAGAATAAGTAGCGTTTCCTGGATTCTTTCCATGATCGACACCCACTGTAAAAATATTGGTTCCTAATCTTGTGTCGCTGCTGATTTTAAAATTAGATGTAGCATCTAAATTAATGTAAGCTATACTGTCTTGAAAAATCCAATCCGGATTGGCAGATGCCGTGCTGCCTAAACCTGTTCCTGCTGTCTGTTGTGTACTGTTTTTAGAATAGGTAATAATTCCTTTTTGCAAAGCCTGATTCAATGTAGTAAATACGTTGGCCGTGCCATTGGTTTGATTAATGCCACTTCCTAAAGCGACGTATTCGTTTTCAAAATAAAACCAGGACTTACGCGCGGTGACATTTCTTCTGTTATGAATCATACCTGCCGCACCATAAGTGCCATCGCTCACTCCACCTGCAAATGCATTTCCACCACCCGCTCCTACGCTCCAATCTACTAGGGGTAAAGTGGCGTTGTCTTGTTCCACCGTTATACCTGGAAATTGACGGTAATTAAAAACAGTAAAATAATTCCCTTCGTATTCTTTACCTGATCTGATAATAAAATTCAGGCCGGAGCCTCCGTAATAGTTATTGTTCCCATCACCGTCTCCAGATTCCAAACCGCATGTTCTGGTCGATATCATCCGGGAAGAAACATAATAATTTTGTCTACGGTGGATCATATAATCAAACCGCCAGAACATCTTATTACCAGAAAGAAAGGTAGCCGCTTTCGCTCCATTTAATACTCTATCGTAAGCAGCATTAACTAAGGAAGTTCGCGGAGTTTGCAAATCGACCAGTTTTTTAATATTCTCTGGAATAACATCTATACCTTTGACAGAAGAGGTCTTGCGACCAGTTTGATTGGGATCAATATGTCGCTTGTACATGTACCATTGAATACCTTCTATTGCAAAATCTTCCAACAGTATATACGTACTGGATGATACATCACAAAATGTGCCCTTCACATAACTAATGTAATTAAGAATCGATTGCATGTATTCGGTACTGTATGAGCCGTAGACTTGTCGTCCGTCAATGCTGTGCGCAGCAAATAAATAATCGGCTTCAATGCCTTCCCCTTTATTTTGTATGACAATCAGACTCGTAATCTGACTCGTGTACTTTGTTAACTCCGCAGTGTTTTTCATGACTACGGAAGAAGGAAAGGCGCCGGCAATTTTATCTGCACCGTTTGCTCCTTCCATGTTTTTATTATTCAGGTAAGCGACTCTCAAATAAGAAACAGTGCTTGCCAGCAAAAAAGTGTTTTCATTTTTCAATTCTACACTCATCAAGATAAAACTCAATCCTAACGTTTTAGGATAACCGATTTCTCTGAACCACCAATTATCCGGTGTATGATTCGTAGTGACCCAAAACTGCAGACTGGAAAAATACTGTGCCTTGATGGTAGCATTATGGTAATAGGTATTCCCCACACTTTGATAGGCAGCAGCCAAACTAAGTATTCGGGTCAAATGGTCGCTCAGATCAGGAGTAGCATTGGAATAGTTTAAATCCGAAAAACTACCATTGGTTTTCAATAAGGCACGCACTGCATCTACTTCCGATTTACTTGGATTGTATAGTGCATCGTCAAATAACCGTTTTGAAATAATGTCAAAATCATCTGCAAAACAAAGTGTTGTGGCAAAAGAAAAAATGACGACTAAACACACAAATAGTATTTTCATTTTCATAGCTGATTAAGATGTTCCCCAATACAGAGGCTATAAAAAATAACAGCTAGTCTTACACGTAAATTAAAAAAATCGGCATAAATAATTGAGAAGTTATCTTCCTGAGGTTAAAAGAAAGAATGGCTTAACTGTCTATTTAATCTATCTGGTGGTTTTACAGCATTCCAGCATGAACACGATTAGGCTCAGCATTAGATCCTGAATATTTTTGCCGGGCTTTTAGCCGTCCAACGGATGAAAATAAAAATCGTAAACTTCCGTCTAAAAGCATTTTCCATCGGTATTTTATTTATTTCATGAACAGGATAAAGGTTGATTAAAGCGATAATATCTTATTAAACTGATCCAACTCATTCTTCAACTCCGTTGGGAGCACTGTTTTTTCTACTGCTTCTATAGACATCTGATGGTTATTTTATTTTAAGGTAGTTGAAAATCACAATAGCATTATTATTTTTCAAGGTTTCGGATCATGGCATAGAGCATTTTTGAAATCTCTTCAAAGCCTGTATCTAATTCGTTTTTGAATTCTATTGTAATTTCGCTTTCTGAATACAAAATATCAACAATAGCTGCGCATTCAAAAGTTGAGCCCCGGGCGATTACAAAGAAACTCTTTCTATCTCTATTGGTAATTTTGCACTTCCTTCCGCAATGTTCAAAACGATACTTAAGCTTGCTCTGCCTAGTTGATTCTTTAAATAAGGAGGAATTTCAGAATTGCCTTTAAGAAGATTATAAAGGGATTTGTTGATGAGAAAAGCCTTTTTATAGACTTCTAATTTTTGATAAGGAAACATAAAAATGATAGTTAAAAAAGTAAAATAAAAAAAGAGAAAGAAAAACAGAAAGAGAAAAAGTATACCCTCTTTCTCTTTCTGTTTCTCTTTCTGTACTAAGTGGAGCCGCAGAGATTCGAACTCTGGTCCAGAGAAGGTAACTGACGGATCTTCTACATGCTTAGCCGAATGTTGATTGTCGGAAATGATCCGGTCACCGGCATCCAAATCATTTCTTATTCACTTGATTTCGCAAAGGCA
>JACMQM010000198.1 GCA_014376985.1 Cytophagaceae bacterium
AGATAGATCAGAACTCAACGGATCATTGGAAGACAAGCGCCACAACCAGTTTCCATGAATTGTGCCGGGTCTGTTCATTATTGCTTCCTGTCCTAATCCCAGCATGTCCTGCACTGGCCATATGGCCACTTGAGAAACAGAGGAGTTTGCCATTCGAATGAAATCTTTATGACAAGATTCTGCTGTAACTGTTTTGTCAAAATAGAGCGAGATGTTTTCTTTTTTCTCATCGTTCACTTCGTTGTCATACCAGCCTCTTAAAGTATTGTTATCGTGCGTGCCCGTATATACAATACCATGCGGTACATGATGATGCGGACTGTGAATACTATCTGGTGTATATTCCGTAAAGGCAAATTGTAAAATCTTCATTCCCGGAAGGTGAAATTCATCCATGATGTCCCACACTGGCTGGTCAATGTCACCCAGATCTTCTGCAATGAATGGCAAATCCTCATAATGCTTTTTCAGCGTTTTGAAGAAATCTCTTCCCGGACCTTTCATCCATTTTCCATTTTGAGCGGTATGTTCAGAAGCATCCACTTCCCAGAAAGCGGAGAAAGCACGGAAGTGATCGAGTCTTACAATGTCACACATATTGAGCGTTTGCTTGATGCGATCCACCCACCAGCTGTACTGATCTTTTTTTAACTCCGACCATCGGAAAATTGGCATTCCCCAAAGCTGTCCGGTTTCAGAAAACAAATCTGGAGGCACACCGCAAACTTTGGCAGGCCGTTTATCGAAATGTAATTTAAAATAATTAGGATGCATCCATACATCGCTACTGTCGTGACTGACATAGAAAGGCATGTCGCCGATGAGGCGAACGTTTTTTGTTTTGCAGTAAGCTCGCAACTCATCCAGTTGCTTGAAGAAAAGATATTGTAGAAATTTCTCTCTGTAAATTTCTACTTCCAATGTTCTGGATATTTTTCTCAAAGCGTTTGGTTCACGATCTTTTATACCTGCCGGCCAATCGAGCCACCAACAATCGTTATAGTGTTTTTTCAATGCCAAAAACAAGGCAAAATCATTGAGCCAATGTTTATTCTTTTTGCAAAAAAGTAGATAGTCTTTTTGATCTTGCTGCTTAAAAGTCTGAAAAGCTTTTTCAAATAAACCCGTTTTATAAGGATGCACTTTTTCAAACTCTACTTTGTGTTCTTCAAAGGAAGGAGGTTTTAAATCAGAGGCATCTAGTAGATTTTCTTTTACGAGTCCATCTAAACTGATGTACAATGGATTTCCGGCAAAAGCCGACAAACAACTGTAAGGCGAATACCCCCTGCCGGCATCCGTATAATTAAGAGGCAAGGTTTGCCAGAAATGAACTCCGGTACGCTCGAGAAAATCGGCAAAGGTATAAGCCGATGGTCCGAAATCACCGATTCCATGCGGTGTATATAAGGAAGAAATGTGGAGAATGACGCCACTGCTTCTGGGTAGTTCCATGAATAAAAAGTATATGTTAAAGTGTATGCCTGTTTTAATTCTTCAAGAACCATGCAAAGAATAGAGGAAGACACTATCAATGACCTAAGTCGATAAGGTAGAGAGAGGGACAGGTTTGGTGATAGCATCGAGCTAAAAATTATACACAACCATGGGGATTTAATTACTCATACCCTGGATAGGATACAGGTTTATATTTTCCTTGATTAAAAATTGTTACTTTGGTTCCAGGAGAAGAAAACACATGGAGTTCATCGATTATTACAAAACACTGGAGCTAAACAAAAATGCGACAGATGCAGACATCAAGAAGGCATACCGCAAGATGGCTAGAAAATACCATCCGGATTTAAACCCCAACGACGCGGCGGCTAAAGCCACCTTTCAGCGCATCAACGAGGCCAATGAAGTGTTAAGTGATCCGGAGAAAAGGAAGAAGTACGACAAGTACGGTAAGGACTGGCAGCATGGCGAACAATATGAACAAGCACGCCAACAGCAAAGAACAGCCAATAGCGGCGGCGGACAAGGCTATTCGGGTTCTATGGGCGGGGAGGATTTTTCAGATTATTTCGAATCCTTATTCGGCAGCGGCGGAAGAAAAGGCGCACAACCAAAATATCGAGGACAAGATATAAAAGCAGAATTGCAATTGACTTTGCAAGACGCTTACACGACACATCAGCAAACCATCAAAGTCGACAAGAGCATTCGCATCACAATTGCGGCAGGTATTGAGAATGGACAAACCATTAAAATTCCTAACCACGGCGGGCCCGGGGCTCATGGCGGACCGAACGGTGATTTGTACATCACCTTTACGATTACCAATGATACGAAGTTCAAGCGCGATGGAGATGATCTTTATACCAACATAGACATTGACCTTTACACTGCTGTGTTGGGTGGAGAAATTATGGTGGATACGTTTGACGGTGGCAAAGTAAAATTGTCTGTGAAACCAGAAACGCAAAACGGAAACAAAGTAAAGTTGAAAGGTAAAGGCTTTCCCATTTACAAAAAGGACGAACAGTTTGGCGATTTGTACCTGACGTATCAGGTGAAGCTCCCTACCAACCTGACAGAAAAAGAAAAGGAATTATTCAAAGAGCTGGCAAATAAAAAATAGTATGAAGAAGGAATCCTTGATCTCTATTCAACAAGTGTCTACCCATTACAACATCGAGGTTTCATTCTTTGATTCTTTACAAGAGTATGGTTTGATTGAAATCGTTGTGATGGAAGAGGTACAATATATCCCGATTGAAAAAATCAAAGAAGTAGAACGCATCTGGCACCTGCATGATGAATTGGAAATCAACTTGCCCGGTATAGAAGCCATCACGCACCTGTTGCAGCAAATTGAAAGCATGCAGGGAGAATTGATGACGCTGAGAAATAGACTCCAACGCTATCAGGAAGAATAGATGCCGCATGTTGATTTTTCATACGAACAGGAAGCAGAATTTCTGCTGGTAAAGGAATCGCAAATTCCAGATTCTGGTAAGGGTTTGTTTCTTTGTGCCGATAAAAAGAAAGGAGAACTCGTCGCTTTATTTAGAGGCGAAGTGCTGACTTACGAAGAAGCAGAACGAAGAGCGGTTAGGAAAGAAGACGGTTATTTCATCAATATGTCCAACGGCACCATTCTTGATTCCATGCATGTGGAATGCTTTGCAAAATACGCCAACGATGCCCATGGATTGGGCAAATCAAAATTCAAGATTAATTCAGAAATTCAACTGAGCGAAAATCCTGATATCGTTTATTTGATCGCAATAAGGGATATTAAGTCCGGAGAAGAGATTTTTACCACTTATGGAAGGAAGTATTGGAAGAATTTTAAATCAAAAATGGAGAGGTAATTTCTTCAGAATTAAAACAGAATTCCATGTTACTTTCATAGTATGGAAAGAAAGAAAAGATTACTCACCAAGAAAAAGGCACTATTCGTTTATCTAGGATTGATAATTCTGATATTATCTTCTTTTTAGGGCTAAGCCATTTTTAAAAATATTTCTTCGACCGCTTAAAAATGAAAGAGGCGTTATAATTCATTCAGAATTAAAACAGAATTCTCGATTATCTTTTCTAGATGGAAAGAAATAAAAGATTACTCACCAAAAAAAAAGTACTATTCGGTTATCTTGGATTAATAATCTTGTTATTATCCTCTTGTGCCTCAACGGCTGTTTTCTCGGACTATAATCGCTCGCTCGATTTTAAATCGTATAAAACATTTGCCTGGTTGCCTAAAACACATGATCCTAAAAATGATGGTCCTTTCGACAATCAAATTGTAGAAACCAATATCAAAAACCTGGGCAGTGGCGAATTGAAATCACGAGGTTATAAAGTCGACGTAGACGAGCCGGATTTACTGATTGACTTTTATGTGGACGTAGCGAATAAGGTAGATCACGTGAGTACGCCCGTCTACGGTTATGCTTACAACTATAATAGTAATTTCGCAAGGCCTTATAATAACAACCTGTACTCTTACCGTAATTCGTATTATAACAACAACTCCTACATCAATAGTGTGCCCGTAGTAGTTGGATATAATAATCAGGATATCCCCTACGAGGAAGGTACACTGACAATATTAATTATAGATCGTAAAACAAATACTTTAGTGTGGAAAGGATGGTCTGTAGGAACGGTGACAGATGAATCAAGTTTTGAATACGAGCTGCCTTCTGATATGAGAAGACTCTTCAAGGAATTTCCTGTAATGGTAATTGCTCCACCTAAAACAAAATCGAAATAAATAAAAAAGCCCGCTTTAAACGGGCTTTTTTATTTTACTTTTTCTTCAACACAAAAGCTCCCCAATAATAAGGCTCCTTATATTTCACATGCATTTCCGACATCGCTTTTCCGAAGGACTCCTGCAAGTCATTTGTTTTGGTATAGTGACTATAAAAAGCGATCATTAAATCTTTCGTTGCTAAGTCATCCACACTCCACAAAGACATGATGACAGAATTGGCACCAGCGATCAGGAAAGCCCTTTGCAATCCGTAGACACCTTCCTGATTTCTAATTTCTCCCAAACCGGTTTCGCAGGCGCTCAGTACAACGCATTCTGTACCTGTGAGATTAAGCGATAAAGCTTCATTGGCGTACAAAATACCGTCGTCAAAGAATTTGGTGTCTTCCAATTCATGCGG
>JACMQM010000025.1 GCA_014376985.1 Cytophagaceae bacterium
AACGCTTTTAGTCTTTCTTGAAAGGCTACGAGTTCAGTTGGACAAACGAATGTGAAATCTTTTGGGTAGAAGAAAAATACGACATATTTTTTTCCTAAGAATTGATCAAGAGAGAAGTTCTCAACGATTTGGTTTCCGTTTACAACAGCTGGTGCGCTGAACGAAGGGGCTTTTTTTCCTACAAGAGCCATAATAAATTGTTTTTTTAGAGGTTTAAAATTTGTTGATTGTTATTGTTTTAGAATCATCTATTTTTCGACCACGGATTTGTATAGAAATATTCGTGATTTTTAGGTTCTCTATATTCTTTTGAGCAAGATGTGCTTTTAGTAAATCTTTGATTTGTTGATCATCAAAGTCTATGATTTCATTCGTTTCTTCAATGATGATATGATGATGATCTTCTGTTTTTCCATCGTATCGGTAAGTGCCTTCTACCGTGGAAACTTTATCTGCTAGTTGGTATTCAACTAGTGTTTCTAATGTTTTATAAACCGTAGCAAGAGATATAGTAGGATGAATAACCTTGATCCTTTCGTACACTGTTTCGGTAGTAGGGTGGCTGTGCTCATTCATCAAAGCATCATAAATAATGATACGCTGAGGCGTTGCTTTCAGCCCTTTTTCAGCCAATATTTCCCAAGTCACTTGAATAGGAGTAGTTATTTAAAGATTATGATTACTAGATGATAATTATTATTACTCAAAGGTCAAAAAAAAACTCTAAAGAGTCAAGTAAACGATCATATAATATCTTTATAGGCTTACAAGCCTATAAAATACCATTTATTTAGCATTTGAACGATTAAAGGAGCAGCTTCTACCATATCTGCTTTAGATATGTAGCTGAAAGCGACAGAAACCGATTCATTGCTTTTTGCAAGCCAAGCAGTAGCAAAAAGACAAATGTATAAAAGCGATATTCTGGCAATGAAAGGTTTGTTATCCGTAAACTTATTATCCATATAGAAACAATAGCTTTGAAAGTAGATACAAAAAAGTAAAAAATGGTAAACGTCTTTTTTAAGAAATTCCCGATATATTTTCTACTTATTTGATATATACGCCCTAAAGGCCTAAAGAGTTTTTTAAATTTTATGAAGGTACAAAAAATACTCGTTGTCTGCCTAGGAAATATTTGCAGATCGCCCATGGCAGAAGGGATTCTGGTACATTTGGTGAAAGAAAGAGGATTAATACAATCTATTGAATTAGATTCGGCCGGCACTGGAGCTTATCATATAGGAAGTGATCCTGATAGGAGAGCACAGCAAGTTTGCTTGTCTCGTGGCATTATACTTCAACACCAGGCGCGTCAGGTACATCGTAAGGATTTTGATTCATTCGATTATATCTTAGCGATGGATTCGGACAATCAGGAGGCATTAAAAAAAATAGCACCGCATGATCGATTGTTTTTGATGCGCTCTTTTGATGCTACAGCTCAAGATGATCTCAATGTACCTGATCCATATTACGGCGGTATAGAAGGCTTCCATGAAGTGTATGATATGTTGTATCGTGCGGCTAATGGGTTACTTGATCATATACTAGAAGAGAAGGCTGGAGTCTAATTTGTTTCAAGAATATATTAATTGCGTTAGGGATTGAGCCATTGTCTGAGCTCTTTTTCTTTGATCTTAAGGTTGATTATGCTTGACGTTATTCAAAGAAAAAAGCGAGTGAAGAAAGCCCGGCCCGAAGGGAATGCCCAAGAACTAGACTATGCAATAATCCCTTACAGCAATAAACCTTAGAATCGTTTAATTATAAATTCAGATGATATGGAAGAGTGAACATAATGATTAGAATAGGGGCGTTCCCTTCGGGCCGGGCTTTCGCCACTCGCTTCCCGTCAATCCATCTGATGAGGTTAAACAAAACTGAAATGCCGGGTGAGCTCAGACAATGGCTCAATCACTAACGCACATCTTTCATTCATTAACACTCAATCTTAAATTATAACCATATAAAATCTAGTTTTCAAGGAAATGAAAATCTACTGCTAAGAATAACGGCGGCGTATTTCAGCCTTTTGTTGTAAACGAATAATAATTAAATCAGTGAGCCGAGCGGCCACATCATTGGACTGCCCGGCTTGTTCGAAAGCATCTTTGACAAGATTCTCTTTGATATCGATGCGGTATAACAATTGAAAAAGCTGTTGCAGATCCCTCGCTAAAAGTTCAGAAATACCTTGATGAATTACATCGTAAATGGATTCCTCATTCCACGAAGTAGTTTTGTCTAAAGCATTAATTTTAGAAAGCAGATCATCCATACAATTGTAAAATTATGTTATCTCATCGTTTTATTTCTATCAAAACCCAATTAAAATTTATTCTGATCGTTGGAGCATTCTTGATGTCTTATCAGACGCTGGCTCAGTCTTTCAGAGGAATCATAACCAGCGGTGCGAATGCATGTCAGATTGATGGAGACAACCTGAGTGGCTTTCATAAGCCGGGATACATGTTTGGGATAGGTGTGGAGCGTTCTCTCTATAAGCACTGGTCTGTTCTATTGGGTATTGAATTTATGGAAAAGGGAAGCCGCACTTCGTCCAAAGATTCGGTGTTGTATTTCAAATGGAAAATGCAATACATTGATATTCCTTTGGTGCTTTCCTTTAAAGCACATCAACGTTTTCGTTTTCAGTTGGGGATTACTCCTTCGGTATTGGTCAATGAAAAAATAGATATTGGTTATGGATATCAAACGCCACCATTTAAAGATGATGCATTCAATGTATTGATTGCTCCAGCGGTAGAGTTCTTTCCTCTTGACAATGTTTCTTTACTGCTACGTTACCAATACTCTATGATCCGCTTCAATAGCCAAGTCCCGAATACAATACCCAAGTTTCATAATTTAATTACGGTGGGCCTGCGTTTTTATTTCGGTGAAAAAAATGAGGACTAATAAAAAAGGAGCGTTAAGCTCCCTTTTTATTAGTATTACTTAGCAGTCTTTTTAGCCGCAACCTTCTTCTTGGCCACTGGTTTTTCCTCTGCTTCTGTTCCTTCTACTTCAGCCTTTTCTACTTTTTCTTTTTTAGCTTCTTTCTTTTCTTCCTTCTTCTCTTCTTTCTTAGCAGAAAGTAATTCAGGATAAGCGGCATAAAGAATTGTATACCAGGTTACCAGTTTCTTAATGTCAGAAACATATACTCTACTGTCATCATATTCAGGCAAGACTTTGCTCAGGAATGTTTTCAGTTCTTGTGCCTCAGACTTAGGAGTGACAGGCAGTTTGTCGTCAAACGTAGATTTGATCGATTGCAATACCACTTCTAACGGTTTAGAACCATCAGCATCTGTCGTGTAGATTGAGATCTCATTCAAGATGGATACACGATCGTTGCCATTCGCTACCAAACGGCTTTTGTTACTGTCTATACTTTCCAGTATTACACCGGTGCGGGTAGGTTGTACAATTTTAAAGAGTCCACCACGTCCTGTAACTGCTGCAATTTCTCTTAATTCCATGAAAATAGATGTATTTATAGATTTTGGTTGATATACTATTATAGTCTGTAATAGACCGAAACGTTTTGTCTGGTGCTAAATCCTGAAGCTTTAAACTTCATCAGCTTTACTACACGAAGTGCTTCTTCACCACATCCGCCGCCAATATTTTTCACTACTTTGGCATTGGTTGCTTTACCGTCTGCAGTCAAGTCAATCGTTAGGATTACTTCTCCTTGAATACGATTGCGTTTAGCATTTACAGGATATACGATGTGATCACTGATGAACTTGTAAAAGGCATCTTTACCACCTTCATAGTATTCTGCTACTGGTACTACTTTGCCTTCAGAAGGCCCATAGTAAGGCGCAGTTTGTGCTGAGGCATGAAGAGTTATCCATACCGTACACACGAAGAGAAGAATTAATTTTTTCATAATAAAGCGGTTTACAGAATACAATAATAAGACATTAAGAAAATATACTCAAATTTATTGTTGTTCCATATAGTTTGAGCAGGCAATTTCAATCGATTCAATTAATTCATCTCTTCCCATTCCTGACACAGAAGACGTTATGATATGTGAAGGAAAGACTTCCCACGATTCTTTTAATACTTTCCAGTACTCTCCAATCAGCTTTTCAGTTGCATTTTTAGATTGCTTGTCGGCTTTGGTAAAGGCTATTGTAAATGAAAGTCCATTTTCTCCCAACCAGTTGATGAACTCAATATCTGAATTTTGAGGAGGAATTCTGGAATCGATCAACAGCATGACCATGGCTAGATTCTCTCGGTGGCGAAGGTAGTCCTTCGTCATTTTATCCCATTTCTCACGGCTTGTTTTTGAAACTTTTGCAAAACCATAGCCCGGCAAATCTGCCAGTATCCATGTTTTGCTGACTTCAAACAAATTGATCAATTGTGTTTTGCCAGGAGTAGAAGAGGTTTTGGCCAACTGCTTATAACCTGTGAGATTATTGATCAAAGATGATTTCCCCACATTTGATCGTCCGATAAATGCAAACTCAGGCATCCTGCTTTCAGGACATTTCGTGAAAGCGGGATAGCTTCCTATAAACAAAGACGGTAATTGACCGGTCATGGGTATTGTTGTGTTTAACCTCTTGAACCATAAAAAGAAGAAGAGTCGTACAATTACGGTAAAATCATCGCAAATTAAAACAAATACACTGAGTATCTTCTTCTGTAAGTACTATAGAAAAAGAAGAAGAATTGGGGAAACTGTTTCTCTGCCGCCTTTCTCTATAGTTTTTATATAACCTTTCATTGTACCTGTCGTTAAAGCTATGGAAGCGAGGGGAAGATTTTTTGAGAAATACCTAATTTATTAGCTGACCAGATAATGAGTAGAACGAGTAGCATGAAGTATGTTTACCATTTGCATAAGACGATGGTAGACAACAGTCTTATTTTAGTTTACGAAGGAGAGTTTACGCAAGAGATTACCAAGTCTGTGCTGTTAATGGCTGAACGCAACTTAGAGTATATGGAAGCAGAATCCAATACTAAAAAGAAAGTGTTTAATGTCATGGTAGAATGCCTGCAAAATATTTGTAAACACACCGATAAAGTAGCGGAAGACAAACTATGGAACAGTGCTATTTTTATGATTGCGAAAGACCAGGAGTATTACAGCATTGTTTCAGGAAACGCCATTGAAAATTCATTCATTCCTTCTTTGGAAGAAAGATTCAATCAGATCAATTCGTTGGATAAAGAAGGTCTGAAAGTCTTGTACAAAGACATGCTTATAAATTCTCAATTGTCAGAAAAAGGAGGTGCTGGTTTAGGCTTTGTAGACATCGCTAGAAAATCAGGACAGAAATTAGAATATTCATTTGAACCCATTAACGAGCATTCCTCCTTCTTTTGTTTCCGAACAAAAATAGCCAGAGTTAATGAGTAGATAAACATTTAATTATTATAAATCATGGATGCACTATTAATAAAAGCAACAGAAGATACACCACATATTAGCTTTGATCCTTCTACAGGAGTATTGGAAATTTCCGGACGGTCATTGCCGGAAGACGCCGCAGGATTTTATAAGCCAGTATTGGACTGGTTAAAACAATACGCTCCTGCTGCTAAAGTAGGGTCGGCCTTGGCAATGAAACTGGAATATTTTAATACCGCTTCCTCTAAAGTGATTTTAGATATATTTAATATCATTGAAAAGATTACCTTAGATAAGAAAGTTATCTGGTATTTTGATAAGGACGATGAAGACATGCAGGAAGCAGGTGAAGAATTTTCTGAAATTGTCAACATCCCATTTGAGTATAAAACCTATTAAGAGTACTAGTTTTTTATGAGTGAGGAAATACTGAAAGCGCTGGCACAACTTTTCGCCATCATCACCAAACAGGGTGAAGGTGTCACGGAAAAGGAAAGACAGTATGTTATCAATAATTTCACTCAAAGATTAGATAAGGATTCGGTCAATGAATACATCGCTTATTACGATGAACGTGTAGGAGCCGGTAAGGAAAGAAAACAAAAGGCAGATGGCGCTCCTGCCAAGCTTACCTCTGTAAAGGATTCGGTTAAAACGTTAGCGATTTGTAAAAAAATCAATGAGACACTGACTCAACCGCAGAAGTTTTTTGTGTTGCAGGAGTTGTTAGAACTCATCTACGCCGATAAAAATTACAACGAAGAGAGAAAACAAATCATTTATACCGTTTCACAAACATTCAATGTAGCGGAGGAGGATTTTCAAGTATTAGAAAAATTCGTTCTCTCTGAGGATGGATTGGATTTGAATTCTGAACACGTGTTAATCATCGGTGAGGAAAATAAATTCAAGGAAGAAAATAAATTTGTCAAGTTAGACGAACACAGCAAGGGGACTTTTTTGTTCATGCGTGCACCAAGCGTAGAGGTTTATCTTTTTCGTTATTTCGCAGAGGAAGAATGTACTTTGAACGGAATCAAGATTGAAGTTGGTGATACTGTTTTGTTCTCTAATGGAAGTACCATCAAGTTGAAATCCGGTGCTACTTTTTTTTACTCTGATATTATTGCTCATTTCTTGAGTGCTGTTCAGGAAGTTAAATTATCATTTAATGCCATCGGTATTGAATACCGCTTTTTTAATGATAAAATTGGATTGACAGACATCAATGTATCCGAGGATGCCGGTAAACTTATTGGTATCATGGGCTCCAGCGGTGCGGGGAAAACCACATTGCTTAATGTCCTGTCAGGCTCCGAAAGGCCCAATAAAGGTGCTGTCTGTGTCAATGGACTAAATATTTACGAAGATACTAAAGCAGTAGAAGGTCTTATTGGATACATCCCTCAGGATGACTTGCTGATAGAAGATCTCACTGTATTTGAAAATTTATACTATAGTGCGAAACTATGTTTTGGAGAAATTTCTCGAAAAGATTTAATTGAGCGGGTCAATAAAACACTGAGCGATCTGGGTTTGTCTCATATCAAAGATTTGAAAGTAGGAGATGCTCTCAATAAATCAATCAGTGGAGGGCAACGCAAACGTTTGAATATAGCATTGGAGTTGATCCGCGAGCCGGCTGTTTTATTTGTTGATGAACCCACTTCCGGTTTGTCAAGCCGTGATTCTGAAAATGTAATTGACTTGCTGAAAGAATTAACGTACAAAGGCAAACTGATTTTTGTCGTGATTCATCAACCTTCCTCAGATATTTATAAAATGTTTGATAAGTTTATTCTATTAGATACGGGAGGCTACCAAATTTTTTATGGTAATCCTATCGAAGCGATTTCTTATTTCAAACAAATGGCCAGACAAGCCGATAGCCAAAGCGGTTACTGTGTGACATGTGGCAATGTGAATCCGGAGCAACTGTTTGATATTATAGAAGAACAAGTAGTCAATGAATTCGGTCAGTTTACCGGTAAACGGAAAACAAACCCTATGCAATGGTACAACTCGTTCAAGGAGAAATTTATTTTCAGGCCTTTAACAGATTTATGGAATGTTCACATCAATGTACCTAAGAAGACATCTCGACTAAAACAGTTTTTAGTGTTTGTCGCAAGAGATGTGAAAGCCAAATTGAGCAACAAACAATATGTAGTCATCAATATATTGGAAGCCCCTCTATTGGCTTTTGTATTGGCTTTCATTATCCGATACAACAACACAGCAGAAAATACCGCTTATATCTTTAGAAAAAACGATAACATCCCCGCTTTCATTTTGATGTCTATAGTCGTGGCGTTGTTCATGGGATTAAGTGTCAGTGCAGAGGAAATTATCAAGGATAAAAAGATTTTGAAACGTGAACAGTTTTTGAATCTTAGCAGAATGAGTTACTTATTTTCTAAAGTGCTTATTTTGTTTGCACTTTCTGCTTTGCAAACAGCATTATTTGTAGCCGTAGGTAATTCTATACTGGAAATACAAGGAATGTTTTTCCCTTATTGGCTGATGTTGTTCACTGTTTCGTGCGGCGCTAATCTCATCGGACTCATTGCCTCTTCTACTTTCAATTCAGCCATCACCGTTTATATACTTATTCCGATTTTATTGATTCCTCAAATGATTTTAAGTGGAGCAATGTTCAGCTTCGATAAGATTAACGATGTGGTCAAGAATACATCCAATGTCCCTTTGCTTGCTGATGCAATGATTTCAAGATGGGCTTATGAAGGAATTTCTGTTCATCAGTTCGCGGAGAATAAATTTAACCAGCGTTTTTTTAACCTAGAGCAAAAAGAACATATCGCGCAGTTTAATACGGTTTATGGTATTCCTCATTTGCGATCTGGTCTGGAACAATTAGCTGAAAAGCTGATGAAGAATAAAATTGATCAGAAGGACATCAATTATTATTACAGACCGGCTGTATTATTTGTAAGGGACTATGCTAAGTTGTTGAAGCTCCCTAAACATGAGTACGAGAAGCTTGATGTTATTTTTACGGAATTGAATCAAAATAATATCGACAAACTGCAATATTACCTGGCTCAGCTGGATGAAGTGTTGACTCTTTTGTACAACCAAACTTCTATACAAAAAGATAACTTGGTGACGGCATTGGATAAAAAATATGGTGAAGGTTATACGCTCAAGTTAAAGGATGAATACTACAATGAAAATCTTGCGGAGTATGTTCGAAATGTAAACAATGCACAGAAGGCTGATGTCTATAAGGGCCGTTTGATACCGAAGACAGAATATATTTACTTTGCCCCAATCTATACACATGGTATGCTTGATTATAGAACGCATTTCTTTTCCCCTGTGAAAGTTATGTTTAAACATACAGTGCCTACCTTTTGGTTTAATGTGATGACCATTTGGTTTATGGTGTTAATCATGTTTATAATGCTTTACTTTGATTTTTATGCCCGTATATTTGATGGGTTTAAAAAACTAAAGAAATTAATTAACAGGTGATTGAAACCTGACTTATTGTTTGCCGTTAAAGCTAAAAGAGCTTCTGTGCCCTTTGGTTTGATCTGATGAAGTCTTTTATGAAAAAAATTATTCTTTTAGGTATTTTCTGCACCATTATTTCTTCATGTGGATCGGAAAAAGAAGCATCGAATGAAGAGTTGTTGTTGGACATGGCTGATTCTATGGCGGTGCCGCACAAGAAGATCGGAGATGAGGTAATCGGTGATCTTATCAAAGCTATTCCTTCTCCATTGGAGATTTCATTTTTAATCAAAGAAACAAACAAGCATTATGATGTGAGTTTGTTAAATGATGCTGCCAATCAATCCAATTACACAAGTAATTTTAGCAAAGCATTAAATCTTGGGATTTATGCGACCGATTTAGGTTATATTTCATTGTATAACCATACGGCAGATGCCATCAGCTACATTACAGCACTCAGAGATTTATCAGATCAATTAGGAATAGGGCAGTTTTATGATTTTGAGCAAATCAAACGACTCGCGCTAAATGCCAATAATATCGATTCTTTGCTTTATTTGACGACTCGTAATTTTGAAGACATCAACAATTACTTGTATGAAAAGAAACGTTCAGAACAAAGTGTGTTGATCTTAACAGGAGGTTGGTTGGAGGCATTACACCTTTCTTGTAAAATTGCTGGTAAAACCAATAACAAAGCGCTGATGGACCGTGTAGCGGAGCAAAAAGTTACTTTTGAACAAATTTATCTGATGCTGGACAATTACAGTTATGATCCTAAAATCAATGCGCTGGTAGACCGTTTTGCTCCGCTGAAGGCGGTTTTTGAAAAAGTGTCGATTACATATGAAGTAAAGGAACAAAAGGTAAAAGAGATAGATGGTGTTCTGACCTTCGAAAGTGAAAGCGAAAGTACCGTTCATTATACAGAAGACGATATTTACGAGATCACTAAGAATGTGGAGAATATCCGTAACAGCATCATTAAATAAATGTCTAAATTTCGTAAATTGTATAGGCATATTGTTTATTAACAAGGAGATAGAATTATGAATAAAAAATACAGTTTTTTTGTTTTGCTACTTGTGTTATTGTCCTTTAAGTTTATTCAGGTATCTGCACAATGCCAACCGGATGCTTGTATTCAGAAGATAAGCGAGGGTTATACTTTTCTGAAAACGTATAAAATGGAACAAATCGGGGCTGAAACGGAATATTCCTATGTATTCAGTCGCGA
>JACMQM010000199.1 GCA_014376985.1 Cytophagaceae bacterium
TCTTCTTTGCTGCCTGCTTGTGTTTTGAAATCATATTCCCAAGAGGCTTCAGGAGGCAGGCTCATCAATATGCTTTCTGTTCGGCCGTTGGTGTCCAATCCGAATTTTGTTCCTTTATCGTTCACTAAATTAAACTCTACATATCTTCCTCTGCGAATTTTTTGCCATTGCTTTTCAATGGATGAAAAAGGAAGTGTATGATTCTTTTTCATGAGCGGAACATAAAGCTCTGTAAACAGCATGCCTGTTGCCTTGACAAAGGCGAATGCCTGTTCTTTACTTAATCCGTATTTTGATTCATTCAAATGATCGAAGAATATTCCACCAATGCCTCGGGTTTCTTTTCTGTGTGGGATGTAAAAATAATCGTCGGCCCAATTTTTAAATGTGGTGTAAAAGTCTGGATGAAAAGAATCGCAATGTGCTTTTAATGTTGCGTGAAAGAATTGAGCATCTTCCTTTACGATATAATGCGGTGTAAGATCAATGCCTCCGCCAAACCAATACGTGCCGTTGCTCATTTCAAAATAACGAATGTTCATATGAATGATTGGTACATGCGGATTGTTAGGATGCAAGACTATAGATACTCCTGTAGCGAAGAAATCAGAAGGAGGTAATGCTAAGGCGCTCAATATTTTTTCGGGAGTATTACCATGTACAGCAGAAAAACCAACACCACCTTTTTCTATTATATTACCCTCTTTCAAAACGCGCGATCTCCCTCCGCCTCCTTCTTCGCGCTGCCAAAGGTCTTCCTGAAATAACGCTTTACCATCTGCCTGCTCCAACTGTTGGCAGATGTAATCTTGTATGCGTTTGAATTCTTCTGTGATGTATTCTTTTGTCATATCAATTAGAATGGGTAGCCAATTCCTATGTTAAAGGTCGGTGATTTGCTTATGGTTTGTGCTAAGACGTATCGTTTGCCTACCGACTCTGAAGGGTCCCGTAATTTGTATCCCATATCGAAGCGTATGATCAGGAAGGTGAAGTTAAGACGTACGCCATATCCTGTACCCACGGCAATATCAGGAATGGATTCGAAATATTTAAATTCAGAACCAGGGCGCGTTGGATCTTTCAATGTCCACACGTTGCCGGCATCGAGGAATACGGCACCTTCCAGGAACCAGTATATTTTGAAACGATATTCCAAACTGGTTTCTAATAATATTTCACCAGGTTGTTCAAAAAGGTATCCATTATTTAAATCTTTATAAGAACCAGGTCCAAGACGTCTGGGCTGCCAGGCCCTTATGCTGCTGGTTCCACCGGAAAAGAAGTATTTTTCGTAAGGTAAAATATAACTGCCTGATTTTTCATAGCCCGATGAGCCGTATGGTCTAGTGACGCCCGCTATTAATTTAGCGGCTACACTGTGCTTTTTGCCTAACGGTCTGGTACCGCGCATATCCACTTGAAACTTGATGTACTCAAAATACTGGAGCCCCAATAATTTATTGTCGGATTCTTTGGTGATGAAACGGCTGATCAGATTGGGCACATTTCCCCCGATCTCTACATAAGGTTTAAAAAAGAAGCTGGGTTTGTTGGTCCCAAATTGAAAGTTGTTGTAAGCATAATAAAAGTTAAAGTTAGTAACGATAGATTGTCTGAAAGTCACATACAGGTTATTCCCGGATGCTCTCAAGGTATCCAGGTAGTGCTGAAATTCCTGCGTCTTGATGTTGGAGTTGACCACATACATATCAATCGGAGTGATCCCGAATTGACTGAATTTGTTTTTACCCAGAAAGAAATAGGAGAGAGACGCATTGATAAATGTTCTTCTGTATTCGTAACGATCTATAAAACCATAACCCGTCAAAATTCTTGATCGTGGCGCACTACGTTCTACTTTGTTTCTAAGACCCGGAAATAATAGCGATGGAAAGGTCAAACTAATCCCGCTATTGAATTGCTGTGTGGTCAATACATTATTAACGTCCAGTGCCGAAGCTTGTCCTTCCAAACTGTAACGAATAAAAGCTTCAAAAATCTCGAAGTTTTTAAATACGTTACGTGCTTTGAAAGACACGTTTAAAAAGGGGCCTGGAATGTAGCCCTGACCTACTGATAATCCATACTCTTGCGACAATTGGTATTTTTTCAGCGGACTGGTATAGATGTAAATTTTTAAAGCGTTTGCTCCGGTATCCAAACTATCTGCATGCAAGGTGTCTTTCTTGATGATGTCCGGTTTTATATTGACTAACCTAAACATATCCAATGTACCTAGTCTACGTTGTATCCCTTCTATTTTACGTTGGTCGTAAGTTTCTCTTTTCTTCAAATATATTTTCCTACTTAAAATTTTTGTATTGTATTTTCTTCCATACAATTGATAGGTGATGATGCCATCCTGTATTTCCTCATAGTTATTCGGCATAGAATTTCCCTGACTGACTTCAGCAAAGAAGGCTGCTTCATCAATATGGAAGACTGTAAACTGAGTGCTGTCATCTGTTCGGATATGCAGCGTGATGTCCAGTTGATGGGCATTTAAACTACTGTCTAACGTGTAGTAAATGTTCTGTTTGGAAATTTTGTAATAGCCTTTATTTTTTAAAATAGAAAAAAGACGGTCACGTTCATCAGAAAGATTTTGTTCGTTGTATTGAATGTTTTTACTGAGTTCGGTACTTCCTTTAAAAGCAGTATTGAGAGAATCTATTCGTGCATCGGGAATGTCATATAAAATATCTCTTACTATGTAAGGTTGCTTCTCATTGACATGATAGGTGACTTTTGCTTTGCGTTTTTTATAACGAACAGACCAGGTCACTTCGTTTTCTAAAAAACCTTTTGACTTCAAATGACGGTGAATGTTTCTTGTACTTTCTACGCTGCTTAAAGAATCAAAGACAACAGGGGCTTCTCCTACAGTGCGCATGACCCAGTTGCCTTCCGTTAGATTTTTATAACTTTTAGACAAGCGCTTATTTTTCTTTTCACGCAGTCTGTTTTTTCTTTTTTGGCTTTTTCAATGCGTCGATTGAAAGAGGCTTCCTGATGGTTGTATTGTTTTTGCAGAGCTACTGTATCGTACCAGCTTTTTCCGAAATAATAAAAGCTCAGGTAGATTTGAAAACCAAGAATGTTGCGGTTACTTTTTTGTTTTATGTAAGTGCTCAGCTCGTCTTCTGATAATTTTTTAGTACCTTGAACAGATTGTTTGGTCAGCAAGTATTTGCCCTTGTATTTTGGGTCATTACTGAAATAGCGCAAACTGGGTTTGCAACTCACAAGGAACAGAGCAAAACCTGCAAAAAACAGTACGAAATGATATATGGATTTCTTTGTCAAATCTGATGCTAAGCAAAAACGATATAAAAATCATCAAATCTCTTCAGAATAAAAAATACAGGAAGACATATGGTCTTTTTACTGTAGAAGGAGAAAAAAATGTGGTCGAACTGCTTCATGCCAAATGGCCGATTCAGCGTCTGATCATTAGTGATCGTTTTGCCGATAAATACCGCTCTTTATTGACTGCCATCAGACAGCCCGTTGATGTGGTCTCTGAAAGCCAGCTGGGGGAGTTGAGCCATTTGGAATCCAACCATTCGGCTCTGGCTGTGGCTCCTATGGTGGATCGCAGCAAGGAGCAACCGGATGCAGGCAAATCCATGCTGGTACTTTGTAATGTGCAGGATCCTGGCAATCTCGGTACCATCATCCGTACGGCCGATTGGTTTGGGATAGATCAGATTGTTTGTTCTCCTGTTACGGTAGAGTGGTTTAATCCTAAAGTCATTCAAGCGACGATGGGAGCCTTTATACGGGTAAAAGTATTTTATCAGGAATTGGAGCCTTTCCTGAAAACGATCAAACAGCCCATTATAGCCGCTGATTTACAGGGAAGTAATATTTACGATCATCAATTCACAGACCCCTCCATTATTTTAATGGGCAGCGAATCACACGGTATTCCGGAAGAGTTGTCGACTTATATTACAGATCGGCTGACGATTCCTTCTTTTGGAGAAACAGAGTCGTTGAATGTGGCAATTGCGACGGGGATTTTTTGCTTTGCGTTGAGGAAAAAATAAGTGGTCAGTTGTCAGCAGTCAGTGATCAGAACTCCGCTGTTCCTTAACTCTATAGATGACTGGCGCTTGATTGAATCCATGGTAAAAATGTGTAGTCGATCACAACTATCACAATGAACAACTATTTTCATGGTTGCATAGATTTCTTCTCAATCAACTTGACCCTGAAATTTTACGAATTCCAGATCAGAAATAAGCAATAATTGGTTCGCACTTGGAATCTCTACTAAACTAATTACCTTATTGCATTTTATTTTAGGCCTAATAATATTGTCTTGGTGTAAATTTTTCAACGGATCACTGATTACTGACCACTGATCACTTCTTTACCTCCAAATACCGGTCAATCACCACATGCACGCCATACAATACCGGTGTCAATACCACTGCAGCGATAAACTTGTAACAATAGTTCAGCAGTCCTACCGACAATAAAAAAGCCCAGCTCCAGCGGTGCGCAGGATCTTTAAATAGACAGAAGGCGAGGAACAAAACAACGAAACTGTCAATGAGTTGAGAGACCAATGTAGAGCCTGTAGCGCGCAACCAGATGTGTTTGTCCCCTGTGTAATTTTTGATTTTGTGAAAGATGTATACATCGACAA
>JACMQM010000200.1 GCA_014376985.1 Cytophagaceae bacterium
AACACTTACAAAAGATAGCAGTGGCTATGCCAGCATTCTTGCTGTTCATCAGGAAGAACCCAAGGGCATCAGCAACTATGTGCAGGCTAAAGCCCTTTACTATAAGACTACCGACAATACCCTTTCCATTGAGTATCCTTTTAACCGTTACTATATGGAAGAATCCAAGGCGCAAGATGCAGAAGACCTATATCGAAATTTGAATGCCGACAGCACACAGGTAACTTATGCATTAGTATATGTAAAAAATGGCGAAGCCGTATTGAAAGACGTCATGGTGAATGACAAGTCGATTAAAGATCTGGTTAAAGAATCGAAATAGATGATTGAGCAATACAAGAAATTTTTACAAGAAAAAGCAGGTTTAACAGCAGCAGAAATTGAAACCTTAACCGCTACTCTTCAATCGAAAACATTTCACAAAGGTGATTTCCTGTTGCATGCAGGTGAAGTCTGTGCTTATGCTTTTTTTGTTGAAAAAGGATTACTTCGTTCTTTTACCATTGACGAAACAGGGAAGGAACACATCATACAATTCGGACCAGAAAACTGGTTTGTGACAGATCGCAGCAGTGCTTACTTTCATGAAGCGTCTGATTTCTCCATTGAAGCCGTTGAAGAGACAACCGTAGTACTGATAGACGCGGCATTCATCAGTAGAGCATCTGCTGTCTATCCCAATTTTATGCGCTTCAATGAGAAGGCCTTGCAGAACCACATCCGTCAATTGCAAAAAAGAATCAATTTGCTGCTCAGTGCAACAGCCGAAAAACGTTACCTGGATTTTATTCGTCTTTACCCAGATCTCACCCTGCGTGTGCCACAATGGATGATTGCCTCTTACCTTGGCATTACGCCGGAAAGTCTTAGCCGGGTTCGAAAAGAACTAGCCAAAAATAACTTCAAACCCCACTCCTAGTATTTCTTATCCTACATCAATGCGAAAGGATGATGACTTCAGTATTTTTACATCATAATTAAACGCAGAGATCATGAAAACAAGATCGATAGAAGTCATAGTTCCGCCGCCTGCACCGCATTATGTGGGCGATGGCTTTAGAGTACATAACTTTATTCCAAGTGGCTATCACCTGGACATGCATAGAATGACGCCGTTCATCATGATGGACTATAATTCCAAATTTGTATTTCCACCTTCTGCCCAACCGAAAGGAGTGGGCGTACATCCACACCGTGGATTTGAAACCGTAACACTGGCTTACAAAGGCAAAGTGGCTCACCACGACAGCGCCGGCAACAGCGGCGTGATCGGTGAAGGTGATGTGCAGTGGATGACTGCTGCTTCCGGTATTTTGCATAAAGAATACCACGAAGAAGCATTCAGCAAAACCGGTGGAGAATTTCAAATGGTACAATTGTGGGTGAACCTTCCGGCCAAAGACAAACTATCTAAACCGAAGTATCAGGGCCTTACTCACGAAGGTATCGGCAAATTTGAATTGCCCGATAACGCAGGCGTGATAGAAGTGATTGCCGGACAATACCAGGAGGTGAAAGGTGTCGCTTCTACTTTCTCTCCCGTGCATTTACAAAATGCCAAATTAAATAAAGGAGGTAAAGCAGCATTTAACTTTCCATCTCATTACAACACTGCTTTGTTAGTCATTGAAGGAAGTGTGAATGTAAATGGTACAGAAGCAGCAGAAACCGATCACTTTGTTTTGTTTGAAAACGATGGGGAAGCTTTTACTATAGAGGCATTGGAAACTTCGGTAGTATTAGTATTGAGTGGCGAGCCCATCAACGAGCCCATCGCAGCACAAGGCCCTTTTGTCATGAACACCAGACAAGAAATCGTACAAGCCATTGACGATTACAATCAGGGGGAATTTGGCTATCTGGACTAATTGCCTTTTAAACTCAAACCAAACGATTGGTTTATGCGATCGTTTGGTTATTTTTAAAGCATGCAACATCTACCATTATTCACCGGTATATTTTTTGGACTAACAACCTGCACAACTGTTTTGTTCTTTTACAGAGCAACTCATTATTCTAAAACAGTTCTCTCTGTCTTAGTGATTTGGCTTGCCATTCAAGCTGTTATCGCGCTCACAGGATTTTATACAGTGACCGATGTAATGCCGCCCCGATTTCCATTACTAATCGCTCCGGCTCTATTGTTTATTCTTCTGCTGTTTGTTACCCGAAGAGGCGGACTGTTTCTAGATCAACTGGATTTACAAACGTTGACCATTTTGCATATTGTCAGAATTCCTGTTGAATTGATTTTATACTGGTTATTTCTTTTCCGCGTCATTCCTGAAGTCATGACATTTGAAGGGCTTAATTTGGATATCCTTTCAGGCCTTACAGATCCTTTGGTTTTCTACTTTACCTTTATTAAAAAGAGACTGTCTCCAAAAATACTTTTGATTTGGAATATCATTTGTCTTGGTCTACTTTTCAACATTGTAGCGTATGCCGTTTTATCTGCACCGACACCTTTTCAACAACTGTCTTTCGACCAGCCTAACATCGCTGTTTTATATTTTCCGTTTATTTGGTTACCCTGTTGTGTAGTTCCATTGGTATTGCTTTCGCATCTTGCTTCCATCAGACTACTATTAAAAAAATAAAGCTTTTTTGCTATGGATTCCTACGCTTACGAACGCAAGCACTTAAAGATTTCTCTGGCTTTCGTCATCGCTTTGATGATATGGGGATTGGTGTTTAATGAATTGACCGATTCTAATATTGTAGAACTGGATGCCGGTTCTTACGTGATCAGCGGTATCATCGGACTCATAACCATTTACGTGTCACGTTTGCAGGAACGTCCCGAATCGGATACACATCCTTTAGGTTACTCTGGTTTCGTTCCTATTTTGAATTTGATCCGTAATCTCATGATCATACTTATCGCTATCAAAGCGGTTGGGGAATCCATAGGATCCATTGTGTCAGGGCCACCGGTGCCTGAGCATGGTATTTTGTTCTTGTATGCAGGAGTTACTTTGCTGCTCAATACTTTTTGTTTCATTTACCTCAAACGTGTATCTGGCAAACTTAAATCTGATCTATTAAGAACCGATGCCTTAGAATGGAAAATTGATACGGTATCCAATGTCTCTATTCTTGCGGCTTTTGGATTGTCGTATGCGTTGGAAAAAACGGGTTATGAATTAGCTTCTCATTATATCGATCCTGTGATCTGCATTGTGTTTTCTATTTATATGTGCTGGTGGCCTGGACAACTGTTTATAGAAAACGTGCAGCAGCTCTCCGTTACTTCTATTGATAAAAAAACGCAGGAAGTGCTCATCCACAAAATTTCTCAAGCCCATCCTTTACTCTCCTCTCAACTTACTCATTTTACCATTGTAAATATTGCCGGTGTATTATGGGTTAATTTGGAAATTGAAACAGACAACAAGTTCGCTACGCAAGAATTGATCTCTGCTGCAGCATGTTGTCAAAAAATATTGGATGAAGTAAGTCCAAAAAACAAACTGAGCTACCGGCTCTTTGATCGATTACCAAATGAGCCTGTAAAGGAAGAACTTTGGGGGAAACTAAAAAGCAGATTATGGAATGATAACGTATAGGCCTTATATTTACTTTCTAAGTAATCACAGATGAAACCAACTAAAACACAAGCCACTAAAAAAAGAATCATTCCGTTTTGCAATAGGCGTCTTTATGATCGTTTGCTTAAGTTGTATCATTGCCTCTCTGATTTACTTTGAAGACAATGAAACATATCCCGGTATTGTCTTATTGTGTTTCGGACTGAGCATGCTTGGCGTGACATTATGGACTTATTTTAATCCCTTTTATCCGGTACTTGTTGGTTTTCTATTGTACACTACCTTGGTTGGCATGCTCTTCTATGTCTATACTGATACCATGTGGAATGGTAATGGTGAATATTCCATTCGTTACCTTGTCATGGGATGGGCTGCTATTATTTATGCTTTAGTGACTGGGTATAAAGAATGGAAAGCAAACAAAAACAAGTTATAAAATGCCACAGCATATCTCAGTACCTTCAACCCATAGGCTTCTGACATGCTGTGACATTTAAACCTCACCGACCTATTTAAAATTTAAAATTATTTTTTTCTGCTTGTGCTTTGATCGAATTGATCATCGACTTATCCAGCATATTCTCTTTCTCATCCTTTTTTTGTGCTAATAAAAATGTAGTGCGTTTTCTATTCAGTTCCTGAATTTCTACTTTAATCTTTTCGCGTTCTACAGTTTTCTGTTTTACATAGCTTTTCTTTTGATCATCGCTCATGTTCTTCATGGCTTGCGGAAGCTCATTCTTTGTTACTTTCGTCACATCGAATGATTTGTCTTCGGCTGCATCCACCATGTCCCATGATTTATTTTGATATACATGTGTTGATTTAGAAACCGCGCGATTCACTTTGTTAGCCGCGCCATAACTTTCTGATTCGGCATCCTGAGTAGCTTGTGCTTCTTTTCTTTTTTTGCCTTCAGTGCCGTATTCGATATAGGTATTGTTCAACTGCGTATTCAACTGATCAATTTTATCGTCGTAAGGAGAAGGGGTGAAAACTGTTTTAGAATTTTGTTCGATGCTGGCATAAGAACCTGACGTCAGGTCAGCACCTGATTTCCATGACGTGTTAATTCCTTCCTGAAAGTCTCCACAGAAAATGGTATTCACAATAATGTTTTTCTTCTTGGCTTCCTCGCAAGCGATTTGATAATTGATTGATCCTTGTGTGAAAGGTTCGTTACCTGCAATGAAAATAATTTGCAAGTCGCCGCCATCCGCAGACCAATCCAATTGACGGGAAGCGGTTTGGATTACGTGTCCGCAAAACTCGCTGCCGCCGTTGGTTTTTAAGGCAAACAAATCCTGTGACAATTTATCCAGGTCATTTGTTAAAGGAGTTACTAGACGAATATAACCTTCGCTGGCAGGAAGTCCATCGTTACCGTATTCGTACAAAGCGATTTTTACTTCCGGTTTCGCACCGTCACATTTGGCGGCTGCCAATTCATTCACAATCGTCCAGAACTGCGACTTGGCCTGATCGATCAAGCCGTCCATGCTTCCGCTAGTGTCCAATAGCAAAGCCAGTTTTATTTTTTTTGCTGTCTTCGTTGTGTTAGGATCAATCGGTGCTTGTTTGATCGTTTGAATTTTTCTTACGGCCGTACGAATGTTGCCGGCATATAAGGCAACTGTTCCTGATAAAAAGGCAAACGCCAATAACAGGTAAGGCAAACTCTTCGTGATCTTTTTCATGGGTCTTGTGGTTTGATTTATGATCGAACCTACGGAAACCATCAACAAACGCCAACGTACACTTAGCCAATCACGACTTTGACTGAGTGAAACACCACTCTCACTGAGGGTAATTATTATACCTTTTAGAGTACCTAAATAGCTGATTATCCAGTACATTTGTTTCGTTACACGCAGTATACTCAGATGAAATACCTGATCTTTATTTGTATCTTCTTTGCTTCACAGGCAAGCTTTTCACAGGATTGTACAGATTGTACACTGATAGGGTTTGGCTGCGGAGAAGCAGGAATTCCGTCTATAGCTGTACAACAAATCAGTGAGCATATAGATAATGGAGATTGTGAATCTCTAAAAGCATTTATTAATTCAGCAGATCCTTCTCTAAAATATTTATCTGTTAAAGTCTGCGATTATAAAGTCAAAAAAAATAAAATGGTACTGACAACACAGGAAAAAAATAGCATTGAGTTAGCAAAGCAATCAGAGGAAAAAATAGAATACTGCTCAGGATGCACCATTTCGAAAATCTACACGCTGAAAGAATTGTTCAGAGACGACTCTATTGATCTTAATATAAGCCTCATCGAGTGGATAAAAAGAATTGACAAATAATGTTTCTTAAAAGCCATTCCATACACATGAATTATAAAAATCTAATTTTTACTTTCCTATTCCTTCTTTGCCATTTCTCCTGCTACAGCCAGCAGAAGAAAAAGTCAATGTCCGTTTCAAGAAGTATGGATAGGAAACAAAAAACATCTGTGCCTCTCTTGCTGCAAAAAGCAGAAAAAGTTTTTGTTAATGATCCGAAAGAAGCATTGGATTATTTGGAGGAAGCCTTAAGCATTAGTTTGCAGGAAGGCGATAAACTCGGTGAAGCGAATACCTATATTATATTGGGCAATCTTAACTCCAAACAAAAACTCTATGCGCAGGCTATTAATTTTTATACGAAAGCCTTTACGATTTACGAAAAAGAAAAACAAGCCACACTTTTATTAAAAACAAGAAAGCAATTAGGTGACGCCTATGAAAATAATGCGGCTTATGACAATGCGCTGGAGCAATACAAGAAAGGATTGAAAGAAGCAGAGGAGGCAAAAAACAGTTCTGAAATTCTGACCTTCAAAAATAGCATGGCGAATATTTATAAGCGACAGGGAAAAAATGATGAAGCCCTGACCTTATATAAAGAAGTATTAACCAAAGAACAAAAACAACAAAACAAATCGGGAGAACGCAAAGCCTATGACAACATTGGTGATGTATACATCCAGCAAAATAAAGTAGATGCTGCGCAGGAAGTTTATCAAAGTGCGCAAGAAAGCGCCATACAGGATAAAGACCAGGAAGACATCGGTACTTCTTATGACAAAATAGCCAACACCTATAAGCTCGAGGGAAAGACAGAAGATGAGTTAGAAGTGAGGAAAAAGAAAGCGGAAGTCAGTGACAAAGCAAATGACGACGAAGCGCTGGCAAAGGATTATCTGGAAATCGGACAACTATACCTGACACAAAATAAGCCCACGCAGGCCTTAAGCTACCTCAATAAAAGCGCGAGTATTTCCAAAGAGAAAGGATTGCTTGAAGTAGAAGCGAAATCAGAAGAAGCTATTTCTACTATTTACAAGGAACAGCAAAACTTCTCCAAAGCATTGGAACATTATCAATTGTATGTGCAGGCCAAAGACTCCTTGCTCTCTTCCAGAGAAAATAAAATAAACAGCATGATCAGTTTTAACGATGAGCTCTCGGTAAAACAAAAGCAAATAGACTTGCTGGAAAAAGACATGCAGCTCAATGAGAAAACAATTCAGCTGTTAAACGAGGAGAAAAACTTTTCCAAACTCGTCATTTACGCTTTGATGATGGGTTTATTGATTGTACTGATCAGCTCCTGGATCGTATATGTAAATGCCAAGAAACGTCGTATCGCTAATCAGTCGCTGGTACTTCGCTCTCTGAGAAGTCAGATGAATCCGCATTTCATTTTCAATGCGTTGAACTCTGTTAATAATTTCATTTCTAAGAACGACGAACGTTCAGCCAATAAATACCTGTCTGACTTTTCAAAACTCATGCGGACGGTCATGGAAAACTCCCGTTACGAATTTATCAGTTTGTCAACAGAGCTTAGCATTTTACAATTGTACCTCTCTTTGGAACATGCGCGTTTTAAAGATAAGTTTGATTATACCCTGACAGTGTCTGAAGAACTTTCCCTAGAGCAAACTCAAATTCCACCGATGCTCATTCAGCCCTACATAGAAAATGCCATTTGGCATGGCTTACGCTACAAAGACGAAAAAGGATTGCTGATCGTTAACATCCTGCCGCACGGAAGCGACCTGATGGCGACGATAGAAGACAATGGCATCGGCAGAAAAAAATCAGCCGAATTGAAAACGCACAACCAGAAAGACAAAGATTCCATTGGGTTAAAAAATACAGCAGCACGCATCGCGATCATCAATGAATTGTATAAAACGCAGATGCGCGTAAACATTGAAGACCTTGATCCTACAACAGGAAGCGGAACAAAAGTAACGGTATACATTACACAAACTCCATCGGCAGACCATGAAGCTTAAAGCCATTATTGTAGACGACGAAGAAGCCAGCCGCGATACGCTGAAAAATTATTTGGGGCGCTACTGTCCGGATGTAGAGCTCATGGCTCAGGCGGACTCGGTGAAGAAAGGCATCGAGGCGATTCGTCAATATCAACCGGACATTGTTTATCTCCATGTGGAAATGCCCTATGGGAATGCTTTTGATTTGCTGGAACAAGTGCAGGATGTTTCGTTTGAAACAGTTTTCGTTACAGCCTTCAGCAACTACGCCTTGAAAGCATTGAACCTGAGCGCTTCTTACTACATTTTAAAGCCAATCGAGATTGACGAATTAATTTTGGCGGTAGACAAAATCAAAAAACACAAAGAAGAACACAAAGAACTGCTGCATACTAAAATCTTGGTAGAGAACATTCATACAGAAAACAAACAAGCTCAAAAAATCGTATTGCCATTACTGGATGGATTTGAAGTGATACAAGTCAAAGACATCATCCGTTGTGAAGCCAATGATAATTTTACAGATTTCATTCTGACCGGCAATCGAAAAGTCATGATTTGCCGCACACTGAAGCATTACGAAACCATGCTGGAAGATTATAATTTTGTGCGCGTACACAAGTCGCACCTGATCAATGTGCAGCATGTCACGAAATATTTAAAAGGCAAAGGCGGTCAGCTCATCATGAGCGATCAGTCTTATGTAGACGTATCGCCGAATAAAAAGGAGGTGTTGATGCAACGGTTTATTGGATAATAATAGATCTCTGATTTCAGAATTCAGATCTCTCACTTTATGAATTTAAAAAACATCGCATCCCTTCATTTACAAAGTCAACAACTGGCAGGTACTACTTTCAAAAAAACGGAAGACCTTGTTCAATGGATGGGTGTCCTGCAAGCGCAGGACTACAGCATGTGTCTTGCTCCTAAATCCCCTAAAGAGGAATTGATAATGAATTTTCTTTCTACCGGGATATTATCCCTTCGGAACAACGGATAAACAAACAGAGCGAAGAAAAATTTTATTCTCTCTTCGCTCTGTTTCTACAAAGTCCCTTTTCGGGGATTTAGGGGCAAGATACCTTGACTTATTTTACCTTCACAATCTTAAACGTTGCCACCTCTTTATCATGGACCGCAGTAACAAGATACACACCTGCAGCGAGTGATTGACCAAGCGTGATACTTTGAGTGACATCCTGATTGTCGTTAGAATAGACCACAGCACCTTGCATGTCTGTAATTTTCAACGCTACTTTTTCTCCTTTCCAGGCTTGCAAATCAAGCGTTGTTTCTTGCACAAAAGGATTCGGCGAAATCGTATAGGGACGACTTTCAGCTGTTTCAATTGCTGTTACCAATGGTGCATTGCAATTATTGCCTATGCCTATCCAGTCAATGTTTACATTACCAGAGAAGCCTGTATTATAGGTAGCATTGGCTCCGGTGATCGGGTATGAGTAAAAACCTGGATTAACGTAGAATTGAAGTTTAGTTATATTAGTGCTGTCTAATATTCCAGGACTACCACTGTTGTAGTTTCTGAACTTTCCGGCAAAATTAATGGTGAAGGTTTGATAAGCGGATGTAAGCTCCAGGTCAATCGTACTGGTGTTATCTACTGTTCTTCCGTTTACATCTGCCAGCGTGAGTCGCAACAAACAATTGCCGGAAGCTTTCGCTCTGAGTTTTACAAGGGGTTTATTAGCGGCACATTGAAAATTAATAGGTAACGCAGCTGAACCATCATTCAAGGTGTATGTGAAGTACGTCCATTCATCATACCCGTTATTGGAAATTGTCCAGTCTGTACCTGTCTCTGCATGCGAGAAGGAACCGGCGACAGGAGCGATCCAGCTCACCGTGTTGTTGTCAAAATCATCTGCCATCAGGCAGCCTGTTGGAGGAGGTGCAATGGTGATGTAATTGGTTTTTGTTTCCGTGTCCGTACCATTTGCATTGGTTACTTGCAAGCTCACTGTTTTTTGTCCGGCGGATGAATAGGTAACGGTATGAGGACCTACTGTGCCTGCAGCAGCGGGACTGGCACCCGCACCAAAATTCCACACATACGTTTCTCCTCCCACGAGATGATCTGAAGCATCCGTAAGCACTACTTCATTACCACTACAAGAAGAGACAGTAGACGCAGAGAAGTTTGCTGTCGGTGGTACTGTTCCTTCAAAGGTGGTCGTGAAGTAATTCATGTTTATTCCGGTTTCAGTAAATACAAATTTCACCAGGTGCTGGCCGCTGGTCAGCACCACTCCGTTCACATCATAATTTGACCAAGTCTGCCAGCCGCCAGTAGCAGCGATACTGACATTGGTTTTAACCACCTGGTCGTCCAATAAAATGTTGAATTTTCCTGTTGACACATTAGAGGCCACACGAAAACGGAAAGTGTAAGAACCCGTGGCACTAATATTAACTAAGTATTCATTCCACGTGCCGGCATCGGTATAACCTACATTTTGCCCTGCACCTACATCGGTCGTGGTTTGAAAACCGGTGCCCTTACGTCGGTACATTTTTTCTACTTCTATTTTTCCGGGGATAGCATTTTGAGGACCGTAAGCGGCCGTGATGTAAGCAGTGCCCAAGGGTTTTAGTAAACCGTCTGCACCCAATAAAGAAACGGAAGGATTTGGAGTGCTTCTTCCTGTAAACCAGGAATAGCGAAACACATCCGGATCATTTTCAAAAGCCGACACAGCATTTTGTAAATAAGTAATTTTATTCGCTTCGGTATCGTTGGCCCAATAAGCAAATTCCGTGATCCAAATCGGTCGGTTATACTTTTTCATGTTGCCTACCAAGGCTGTCAATCCACCTACCGTCGATTCATAATTATGAAAAGCGATGTAGTCCACTTTACACGTCGGACAAGCTGCAAAAAAATCATCGTGCCATTTCACCGGATCGGTATAACCCGCCAGGCAAACACTTCCTCCACAATATGCCGCAGCGGCACTTACAATCTGCAGGTTTCGTGCAGCAGCTACCTGTTCAATCTTAGGCCATGCTGCAGCGGCCTGAGCAGGTGTCATATTAGATTCTACATTGAAATTCGGTTCGTTATAAGCCAAGAGGTATTTTGCCCCTGCAGGAATTTGAGCGATAGCGTTTGCAACCGTATAGTTATCGTTCCACATCATCGGCACAAACTCTACGCCCAGTGAACTGTAATAATTTTTGATGGCATCATCGGGAGTAGAACTCCAGTTGTACCACCAGGACACTCCTTGCGTCACTTTGTCTAAATCCGCCTGAGAATGATGACCATAAGCCATTCCTCTTTTCGGACTTACCTGCGCTTGTATCACCAAAGAAAAACCACAAAGGAAGAGCAAAAGCCATTTCATTTTTTTCATACACAACACCATTAATGTTTCGCAAAATGTAACTGATACTAATAGATACTCATTACCGTTAAAAAATGATGGGAAACTCCTATCATATAGAGGCCCAAGCTTGTATTTATACGTTTTAAAAAGCGCTCTTGTTGGGCTTTAAACACATTGATTGCTCTGTAATTCAAGTAATTATAAAAGATTCTTAGACAATTGTACCTTTTACGTACCACGAATGATTTTTTAGTCCAAAAAGATCTTCTTTTCCTCCTAAACAGGAAAAGCCCTTTGAAAACATTTCACAGGGCTTTTCCTCTTAAGCGACAATTGTTATTCGTTTTTCTTTCGGAATATTCCCCACAACCCTTTGCGTGGCCTTTCCTTTTTATCTTTCTTTTCTTCTGAATCTCCGTCTTTATCGTCCTTCTTTTTCTTTCCGAATAATTTGTCCCATAGATTCTGTTTGGGCTCTTCGTAAGACAGGCAATTTAACCTCTCCATCGCTGCCTGTGACAGAGGAGAAAAATGCTGACTTCTACTGTTTTTAAAAGCAGGATCACGGTCTACTTTCGCCATGAATTTGGCCCACACCGGCAAGGCTGTAGCGGCTCCTTTACCTAATGCCAGCGAACGGAAATGTACACGGCGATCTTCCGCGCCTACCCACACACCGGCAACGAGTGTTGGAGTATAACCGATGAACCAGCCGTCTGCCTGCGACTGCGTAGTGCCTGTCTTTCCGGCGATGTCGCGTCGGAAACCGTAGACAGAACGCAAAGAAGAGCCAGTACCTTCATTGACTGCATTCTGTAACATGTGCGTTAACATGGCAGCATCGTCGGTAGACAAAACGCGCTTGGGTTTTTGTTGTTTATGTAAGAAAATTTCTTTGTCCTGTTTATCCGTCATGCGAATCAAATAAACCGGAGTATTCACCAAGCCTTCATTAGCAAAAGTGGAATAAGCCGTTACCATTTCTGTAAGCGATACATCTCCCGAACCCAGCGCGATAGAAGGAATAGGATCCAGTACGCTGGTGATGCCCATCCTTCGTGCCAACTGGATGGTGTTGCCGATGCCTGAGCGAACAATCAACTCGGCAGAAATCGTATTCACTGATTTGGTCAAGGCACCTTCCATGGAATACGTGCCGCCGTACTCGTTCTCCGAATTGCCGGGCGACCAACCGTCGAACTCGTCGTAAATTTTCTTTTCGTCGGAAAAACGTTCGCAAGGATCTATACCTTGTTTCAACGCAGAGGCGTAGACGATAGGTTTAAAGGTAGAACCCACTTGTCGTTTGGTATTTGTATTCACGTGATCGTATTGAAAATATTCATGATCGATACCGCCTACCCAAGCCTTCACGTAGCCGCTCTCCGGCGCCATGGCCAGCAAACCGGCTTGTAAAAAATATTGATAGTATTTCAATGAATCCATCGGACTCAGGGTAACTTCTTTATCGCCCGACCATGAAAATACTTTCATGGGAATTGGCTTATTGAAAACAGCGGTGATCTCTTTTTCCGACAAACCATGTGCTTTCATGTCCTGGTAGCGGTCACATCTTTTTTTTGCATCGGCAATCACCGCTGTGTTTTTACCCCAGGGCTTTTGTCCTTTCCAATGTGTGAAAAAAGTATGTTGCAAAACCGTCAGATGTTCTTGTACAGCTTCCTCTGCATGCCGCTGCATGCGGGAGTCCAATGTCGTATATATTTTTAAACCGTCGGTATATAGATTGTATTCCGTACCGTCTGCTTTAGGATGCTCTGCGCACCAGGCAAGTAATTCTTGTCTTAAGTGTTCCCTGAAATAAGGAGCCAATCCTTCGTGGTGATTTTCTACGGTGTAGTGTACAATCAGTGGTAAAGCCTTCAGTGAGTCAGCCGCTTTTCTCGACAAGTATTCATTTTTATACAATTGTTCCAGCACCACATTTCTTCTGTCTTTGGAACGTACAGGATTTTTGCGCGGGTTGTAGGAAGTGTTTGCTTTCAGCATACCGACCAATACTGCTGACTCCTGGATGCTTAAATTTTCGGGAGCTTTATCAAAGAAACGTTTTGCCGCTACTTTGATGCCGTAGGCATTGTCGCCAAAAGGAACGGTGTTGAGGTAGAGCGTCAGGATTTGTTCTTTAGTAAAAACTTTTTCCAGTTTGCGTGCGGTGATGGCTTCACGTAATTTATTTAAAGCCAATGAAAAAAAACGGTACTGCCTGCGCGGAAAAACATTTTTAGCCAATTGTTGGCTGATGGTGCTGCCGCCGCCTGAATTTTCTTTACGCAGCAAAATACTTTTCACCAGCACACGCAGCATGCCGATGCCATCCACACCTGTATGTTCGTAAAACCGCGCGTCTTCTGTAGCGACTAAGGCATGAATAAGATCCTGCGAAATTTCAGCATACGTTACATTGCTGCGTTCATAAATAAAATATTTACCCAACAGCACGCCATCGGCGGCATAAACTTCTGAGGCAGTATGGTTCTGAATGTTTCGCAAGGCTTCTTCAGAAGGCACTTTGCTCGCGACGTAACTATATATTATTACGAGGCCGATGATCAACAATACAAATAATGCAGCAACGGCAAGGAGCGCTCGTTTGACCCAACGGTTCGCAAAAAATAATTTTAACTTCTCTTTAGAAAATAGGGGCATGCTTTAGCTTGGTGGATTTGTGTGATAACGTCTAAAAGTATCAATCCATTGTGATAGTTACAACTGTGTAGAATCTCCCCAGGGATTTAGGAAATGATTTTGGTTTGAGAAGTTTGTGACGAATAGCATTAGGGATGTTTCGAGTACTAATTAGATCAACGTATGAAGTTGGATAAGCAACAGAATTAGGGCGTTACCGCCAAACCATCTCAAACGCTTTATATATCTGCACCGTGGCGGTCGGGCTCTCGCTCCAAGTCCGCCAGCCAAACAGGCCAGCGCGCTTCGGGCTTTCCTCTCGATCCCTAACGCAAAATGTTATTATCTGAACGCGTTAGGGATTGAGCCATTGTTTGAGCTCTCCCGCCACCGTTCGGTTAGCCTAACTATTTGTGATGGACTGGCGGGAAGCGAGTGGCGAAAGCCCGGCCCGAAGGGAACGCCCTTCTGCTCTTCATTCAAACAAAAGATCTACTCCAATTTATTACTACATCTTAAAACACAATTATCTTGATGAAAGACGAAAGCTAGAAGCATTCAAGAGTGCAGGTGCCTTTCAAGAACCTTCGGAGGCTTAAATAACATTTCCCAGGTTCAAACACCTATACTCCTTCGAAAAAAACTAACTATCAACTGGCTTTAACCAGAAGGAACGCCTACTTTAAAGACAAATTATCTTTACCCATTTTTAATGAACGCCATAGATTTTCAGTGCTTATTTGAAGCTATTCCGGGACTTCACGTTGTTCTTTCCCCTGACTTCAAAATTGTAGCGGCCAGTGATGGTTATATTGCTGCAACGAGAAAACAGCGGGAAGAAATTTTAGGCCGTGTCTTTTTTGAAATTTTCCCGGATAATCCCGAAGATGTAAAAAATAATGCAGGCTATAGTCTACAGGGAGCTTTGCAAACGGTATTGAATCAGAAAAAAATACTGAATACTCCCCTTAGAAAATACAAGGTACAGAAGTCCGATGGCACCTTTGAAACAAAATACTGGAGTTCTGAAGACAAGCCTTTGCTGGATGATAAAAATGAAGTACGTTACATTCTTCATAGTGTCACGGAGATCACAGACCTCATTCGCTCAGAACAATTATTCAGTTCTGTTTTTGAATACAATCCAGCCTGCATCGCTTTATCACGCATGAGCAACGGGGAGATTATCAACGTCAACCAGGCTTTACTTACACTGTTCGATTTTCCATCCAAAGAAGCAATCATTGGTAAGAGATCTGCAGAGCTGAATGTCGCGATGGACGATAGCGGACGTGATGAGATTGTATCTAAACTATCCAATGGCGAAAAGGTAGTAGAGGTTGAAGGACAAATACGGCAAGTCAGTGGCGCAGTGCGATGGATCTCCTGTTCGATACAAGTGGTAGATATTAACAATGAGAAATGCATGTTATCTACCATGCTGGATATCACACAGAAAAAAGAAGGTGAAGCACTGCGGCAAGTACAATCCGCTCAGCTCAAACAGGCCAATGAAGAATTGGAAACATTCAGCTATTCTGTATCGCACGATCTGAAAGCGCCACTTCGTTCGCTGGAAGGTTTTTCTAAACTTCTGCTTGAAAATTACAAAGGTAAATTTGATGCCGATGCCGATCGTTGGTTGAATTTTATTGCAGAGAACGCCAACCGAATGGGCATACTCATCAACGATATTTTGAATTTCTCCCGCATCAGTCGAAGTAATTTAAATACCGTTTCCTTTTCCATGCAGCAAATCGTAGAGGAACTGTTTAATAACGAAAAAAACAATTACCCGGGTAAGAGCATCGAACTACACATAGGACAACTGGAAAATGCAGAAGGAGACCGTGCCATGTTGGTACAAGTATGGCAAAATCTGATTTCTAACGCGTTAAAGTATTCTTCTAAAAACGAGCATATTTCCGTTACCATTGATTGTAAGAAAGAAGAAGACTTTACCGTTTACTCCATCAAAGACAATGGAGTGGGATTTGATGAAAAATATAAAGATAAACTTTTTGGCGTGTTCCAACGTTTACACCGCAGCGAGGAATTTGAAGGTACAGGCGTAGGACTCGCCATCGTAAATCGCATCATACAAAAACACGACGGTTGGGTTCGGGTGAGCAGTACACTTGGAAAAGGAACTGAATTCGTATTTGCAATCCCATCATTAAAACATCATTGATCATGACCGAACACATCGTTGACATACTATTAGTAGAAGACCGAATGGAAGACGCCGAACTGGCGATGATGGGTCTCAAGAAATATAACCTGATCAATAAAATCGATTGGGTAAAAGACGGCGAAGAAGCACTGGAATATGTATTTGCCGAAGGCCGCTACAGTCAACGCAGCATTAATAATAAACCAAAAATGATTTTGCTTGACATTCAAATGCCGAAGGTTGACGGACTGGAAGTATTAAAAAAAATACGCAGCGACGAAAGAACAAAAGACATTCCAGTCATCGTACTCACTACCTCCAAAGAACAACAGGATATCTTGGATGCCTATCAATTAAATGTCAATGCCTACATCCTGAAACCGGTAGATTTCGGAGGTTTCACAGAAGCCATGAAAACGATGGGTATGTTTTGGATCTTATTGAATCAAAGACCATACTAGTTGTTAGTTGTTTTACAAATAATTTATGAAAGCAGTTGTATTAAAAGCGTTTGGTGGTGTGGAAGAATTGGTGATGGAAGAATTACCAATGCCAACAATTGCGGCAGATGAAGTATTGATTCAGGTGAAAGCCATCAGCATCAATCCTGTGGACGTGAAAACACGCGCCGGTAAAGGCATGGCGGGACGTTTAAAAGAAATAAAACCATTGATCATCGGATGGGATATTTCAGGTGTGGTCACAGCAATTGGTTCTTCTGTGATAGCCTTCAAAAAAGGCGATGCCGTATTTGGTATGGTGAACTTTCCGGGACATGGTAAAGCCTATGCCGAATATGTTGCTGCTCCTGCAGCACACCTCGCCTTAAAACCTTCCAACATTTCACACGAAGAAGCAGCGGCAGCTACGCTGGCAGCGCTGACAGCCTGGCAAGCATTGGTTACACATGCCAACATCCAAGCTGGTTCTCATGTCTTGATTCATGCGGCATCAGGCGGTGTGGGTCATTATGCTGTGCAATTGGCCAAACATTTAGGTGCGCATGTCACCGGAACTTCTTCCGGCAGCAACAAGGCTTTTGTACTGAGTCTTGGCGCCAATGAACACATCGATTATAAAAGAGAGGTGCTGGAAGATGTTGCACATCACATGGATTTTGTACTGGATACCATCGGCGGTGAATCCATTGATCATTCCCTCAATGTGACGAAACAAGGAGGAACAGTCATCAGCATCCCCAGTGGGTTGAATGAAACCGTGGTAGAAAAAGCAAAAGCAAAAGGCATTAACGGCTATTTTTTTCTCGTGCAAAGCAATGGAGAAGACATGCAGCACATTGCCGCACTCCTGGAAAAAGGAATTTTAAAATCTACTGTTTCTAAGATTTTTGGTTTCGACCAAATAGGGGAAGCACATTTGGCGGTGGAGAGTGGTAGGACGGTTGGGAAAGTAGTTGTTACACAAACGCACTAAACCCCGTAATGGCCCTACCCACGATCAAGGTGTTGACTTCCTTAGTTCCTTCATAGGAATAAATGGCTTCTGCATCGGCTACAAAACGAGCCACATTGTATTGCATCAAAATGCCATTGCCTCCCATTACTTCTCTGGCGCGACTTACGATATCGCGTGTACGAAGGCTGCAAAACACTTTGGCCAAAGATGCATGCTCATCTGTAAGCAAGCCCTCATCTTGTAATTGCGATAAGCGAAAGACTAATGTTTGCGTGGCCGTTAGGTTCGACAACATTTCTACTAAATGGTTTTGAATCAACTGAAAAGCAGCAATGGGTTTCCCGAATTGCTTTCGTTCTCTGGTATAAGCTAACGCATTTTCATAAGCTCCTCTTGCACATCCCACGGCCAGCCACGCTACGCCTGCACGAGTCATGCGCAATACTTCCGCGGTATCTTTAAAGGAGTTGGCCTTTTGCAAACGGTCTTCCTCCAATACTTCACAATTGGTAAGCGTAATGATTCCGTTTTGTACAATACGCAAAGCCATTTTGTCTTCCATTTTTTCAACGGCCAATCCAGCTGTGCCTTTTTTCACTAAGAAGCCTTTTACCTGATCATCGTCCACATCCCTCGCCCAAATGATGATCACGTCTGCAAAAGTGGCATTGCCGATCCACTTCTTTTGTCCGTTCAATATCCATTTGTCTCCCACACGTTTGGCTTCCATCGTCAACCCACCGGCTACAGCGGAACCTACTTCGGGTTCTGTTAAACCGAAAGCGCCGATTTTTTTAAACTGCTGCAGATCGGGTAACCATTTTTGTTTTTGCTCTTCCGAACCCAACAAATAAATACTGCCCATCACCAATCCGCTCTGCACACCGAAGAACGTAGCAATGGAAGTGTCTACACGCGCCATCTCCATAGCCAGTATGCCCTCCAGTAAACTAGATCTTCCGGGACAGCCGTATCCTTTATAAGTGACTCCGCAAATATTCAGTTCTGCAAATTTTGAAATGATTTCAAAGGGAAATTCTGCTTTCAACCAATACTCATTGGCGATCGGCTGCACTTCCCTCTCCATGAAGGCACGGACTTTTAATTGTGTCGCGCGATCTTCTACGCTGAGTGTTTGTGCCAGGTGATAAAAATCTCCTTCAATAGGAGGCAACTCTTTTTTCTTTCCGGAAGGGCTTAACATTTTCATCAATCCGTTCAACTGCTTATCGTCCATCTTGCTTACAGTCTGCATAACCTGTCCTAAATCTACTTTCGCAGATAATTTACTAAGTGCAGCAAGATCTACCTGTTTGAAAAGTTTATAGGCATTTTTGATGTTGGAGAAAATAGAAGCCATAACGGAATGTTTATTCGTTTAACGAAGAAGACCTGAATATATTGATTTTACAGACAAAGAAAAGCAAGTGGCCTGGAGAAATGCAAACTACTTTACTATTTATATCGATCAATGCTCTTGCGAATAAAGCATCTTTCTGTGCATCACTAGTTCACAGTAAAAAATAACACATAGAATTTACAGAATCTATTTAATAAGCTATTTTTTCTTAACCGCTACTTTCCTTTTATAACTCATTTTTAACACCCTCATTCTATCACTGATTCCGGAAATCAAATTGTCATACGCTTTATAACGACCGTTTTCATATTTAATTCGGTATTGATAGGCTGCATATCTCATGCCTATCGTTTTCAAAATTACTTTTTTCTCTTTCTTTAAAAATTTTGTGGTTACAACGTATTGAGTAGTCTGACTGTGCAGCAGTTCTTCGTTGTGATGGTATAAATAGACCAAGGCTCCTTTGAAAGCATAACTGCGATCCAATAAATTGGCAACCAGAGAATCTTTCGAAAAAGGTTTTTTAACAGAAACGCCTGTTTGTATTTTTATGTATTCTTTACTGGTCAATGTAAAGCCTTCGTTTGCTGCTCTAATGGCTTGCAGTCTTACTTTGTTATAGTTAGTTTCAATTTTATTTGTTTGAGCTTTATAATTTTCGACTAATCGCGTTAAGGAGTCAATGCCAGTGGAAACTGGTTTCAACTCTGGATAAGTAGCAAGATTCATGTCCTCTGTTCGATGTGCCTTTAAAAGCACTACTCTTCTTTGCAGTAAATTATTCAATGTCTGGAAAGCCTCGTCAGAACTTTTATTTAAACTATCTAATAACCGATTACTATTTTTCAAGACCATTAACAAGCTGTCATCTGAAGTTAAAATTTTTTGATATTCTTCAAAATGATTGGCGAAGGGAATGGTATCGTATTTTTCTCTTGAACCGGCTTCGTGGTCGTGCAGTTTCATTTGACGTTCTTCAATTTTATTCGCATTGATCGCATTCGCTTCTGTGTTCTTTGCCAACTTCGCGATGTTCTTAATTCCTTTTTTACTAAAGTGATTAGCCAGTATGAAATTATATTTTTCTGTTTCCTTTAATGCCTGCAACAACTCTTTATGCTCGTCACCTACTCTTTTAATGTTTTTAGTGTGCAACATGTTATTATCCCTTTTAAACAAGGCGGCGTATTTTATGACGGTGTCTACATCTGATTTGTTGAAATTTTCCTTGATGTCTTTGCGGTATAACATACCGTTATAATAATTGACCGCCTTTATTAAATTGTTTTTAGGATTGAACAACGGGGATTGATCTGCCGCTATTTTTAATTGTATGGCCTGGTTCGTGCCCGAATAATCACTCAGTTGTGCCATTTCCGGATAGGTCGACGGATTGTAGCTTCCCCGGATTTTAACATCCTTCTTTGCAAAGGACTCTATGTTTATTTTCTCGGCAATCAATAAACCATTGATTAAAATGGGATAATGCGTATCAACAAACGGACCGCCTGATTGGAAAATAAACTTGTCAGTCGGTTGATGAACAAATTTTGTTTTATCGTATAAAAGCGGGAGGGCAAATGTCCTGTTTAAAAATTTTCTGATGACTCTTTTTTTCTTCTTAATGAAGCCATTGTCATAGGTCACATCAAATAAATACCAGTGTCCATTTATAGCGGCAGTATTCCAGGCATGGTCATCGTAATAATAATGTATATAAGGATCATTAGGATTTTCAAAGGGATAGCCCGTCAACTGCGCACAACTAATGCCTGATCGAAGACACAAATCCTGAAACAGTTTAGAGAAGCCATAACACAAGGCTTTTCTTCTGTACAATACTTTGTTCATGGAATAGTTATTGACTTTGAATTTGTGTTTTTTGTACGCCTTCAAATCATAACGCAAATACCCTTTGATCCAATGGTAGATCGCCACTGTCCGGGTGCTGTCATCGGGGTATTTGTTTTTAAATTTTTTAGCCAGCTTTTCCACGTTCTTATGAAAGGGATTAGGAATTTGAGCAGCCGCTGACAAAGTCAGTAAAAGGAGAAAAAATAAAATAAAATGTTTCATGAATAAACTATAGATAAAAATCCGATGCTAAATAGATTGCAATTTACCAAAAAATAACCCGATAACGATTTCTCGATTACTTTGTTCTCAGGCTTTCGTTAAATCTCTTTGTAAGGATGAATTTTTATTATATTTATAGTCAGACTCAACACTTTATCCTTTATGAATCGCATAGACAGACTTTTTGGTATACTCACCCTCCTGCAGTCTAAAAAATATGTACCAGCAGAACGTATCGCGCATAAGTTTGATATCAGCGTGCGTACCGTCTACCGCGATGTAAAAGCATTGGGTGAACAAGGTGTGCCGGTAAGTTTTGAGCAAAATAAAGGTTATTTTATTGTGCAAGGTTATTTCTTGCCCCCTGTCGCTTTTAATTCAGACGAAGTCAATGCACTTTTGCTTATGGAAACATTAGTAGCAGGTTTCGCCGATCAATCCATTGCGACACATTATTCGTCTGCGCTTAATAAAGTAAAAGCTGTTTTAAAAACCAGTCAGAAAGAAAAACTGGAACTCCTAAGCAGCAACATCCGCATGCGATTGCCCGATTGTGTGAGGCCAAGCTTCTCTTGTTTGTCCATCTTGCAGCAATCCCTTTCTTCCAAACTCCTTATAGAAATTGAATACAAAAATAACAAAGGTGAATCGAGTCTGCGTAAAGCCGAACCGATAGGCTTGGTTTTTTATGCCTTCGGCTGGCATGTCATCGGCTGGTGCCATCTGAGAAAAGAATACCGTGATTTTAAAGTAGCAAGAATAGTCACGATTCGTTTGACGGATTTTCCTTTTACGAAAACGGAGCATATGGCTTTGAATGAGTATATGAAACTTCTGCCTGTTAATTATGGCTCATAGTTATTCTATCTGTCTGACTCCCTAACGGGGGACTTTCCAGCAATTGCTTTCGAGTTCAGTCATTCTACTTTATTCTCAATTGAGATAATTATTAGAGCAATCTTTATCTCGTCTGTCTGGCCCCCAAACCCGCTAAGGGGGACTTCCCAGGAAATTGCTTCTATACTTAATAAGATCTCTTTATTCTTAATGAAAAAATATTACGAACAAGCCAAGTCCCTTTAGGGATTTAGGGTTAAGGCAGTTTGGCTTCAAGCGCCTTTTCAAGTTCAATAATGACATGCTCTATGTTATTTTGGACTTGTCCATTTGAAAATCGAATAACATGCAAGCCTAATTTTTCTAATTCATACGTTCTTACTTCATCATAATTTGCTTGTTCAAAAGCATTATGAATGCTACCATCAACTTCTATAACTAGCTTGGCTTTATGACAATAAAAATCAACAATAAATCCAGCTATAGGGTGTTGACTTTTAAATCTAAACCCTTTTACTTTTTTTTCTGAAAGAACTTTCCAAAGCACCTTTTCTGGCTTTGTCATCTTTATACGAAGCAATCTAGCTGTCTCAAAAATGGAAGCCGAAGCTCCATAAAACATATCCATCATTTACAAAAAATAAATTCTACTCTACAGACTCACACTCCTTACAAAACGCTTCTATCATAATCACTTAAGCCCCCTTCAGGGCAATGTCGTTAAGTTAAGGAAATCCTATACTTGTTTTTTTGTGTCAGGTTTTCAAACCTGACACTGTTGGTCAATAGCAGGTAGTCAGCCTCCATCCGTGTCAGGTCTGAAGACCTTACACCCAGTCTAACAGACTACTTTTTGTTTGTCATTTGGGATTTGTCATTTCGTGCTTGATGAATACCAATTTGCTTAACTTAACGACATTGCCCCTTCAAGGGGTTGGGGGTCAGGCAGCCCAAATAAATATGTAAAATAATTTGGACCCTCATTTTCAGACTGCCATAGGGTTGTCAGTGCCTTGCTTTTTCTTTGTATCCTAACCTAAACGAAAATCTTATGTCACTGACTGAAACCAGATCCCTCGCTATCCTGGACCTTTTTTTAAAAGAATTAGAAAAGGAAGCTACTACTACACGCAACATACTGGCCGCGGTGCCCAATGACAAATACGATTGGAGGCCGCATCCTAAAAGCATGTCTGTTCGACAACTCGCCACGCACATCGGAGAATTGCCAGGCTGGATTGCGGTGGTAATTGCTACAGACGAATTGGATTTTGCATCGAAGCCTTACCAACAGCAAATCATTGAAAATACAGCTGATTTGCTCGCTTATTTTGAACGTTGTTATGTGGAAGGAAAAGAAGCTTTAGGACAAGCTACCGAAGAACAATTACTTCAAAACTGGACGTTGAGAAGTGGAGAAGAAATCTATAGTGTGTCTACTAAAGAAGAAGTAATTCGTATGTCTTTGTCACAATTGATCCATCACCGTGCACAACTTGGAGTTTTTCTACGGTTGCTGAATGTACCTTTACCCGGAAGTTATGGACCTACCGCAGATAATACGCGATTTTAAAAATAAGTTGTAAATATTGAATGAGGTAAAAATGAATAAAGCCGGTGCTACACACCGGCTTTTATTCATTTGTTCAGTTTAAACTTTTAGGCAAACTATTTGATGTCTTTATCGATCGCTTCTAATTTGCTCAAGTGATCTTTCAAGCCAGGCAATGTTTTGTTTGCCCATTCTTTTTCGATGCCATGGATTTTATCGTTGTTCAACGCATCTTCCAAATCGTCGATTGATTTTTTATGTTTGTCAATCATTTTGTTGACATATTTTTTATCAAATTTATCAGCATCTTTCTCTGACAAATCTTCTACCTTCTCTTCGGTTTTATCGCTAGCGCCTGAAGCTACAGAGATACCTTCTTTTTCAGCTACTGCTTTCAATTCAATCAAGATCATTTCGTGTTCTTTTTTAATTTTACCGGCAATTTCTTTTACGTCTTTACGTACGGCTTTCTCTTCTGCCAATTTCGATAATTCGATGACCGCATAGCTGCATTCAACGGATTTAGCTACCAAGTCAACATTTTTTTCGCTTTCTTTCGTTTCAAATTTTTTATCATTTTCATCAGCAGCTACTTCAGTGCTGTCTTTGTTTTCTTTCTTTTCTTCGCAAGACTGGATAGTCAATGAACAAGCAATAGCAATCATTGCAGCGCTCATAAAGGATACTAGGTTTTTCATAATAATAAAAGGGGTTGTTTGTAATTTAAGGGGAAGAAATGCTGCACCAACGAAAGGATGCCGGCGCAGCATTATATATATATAAATTGTATGGTATCGAAGAACTATTTAGATACTTTCAAAGAATCTCTGTATTCCTTCACTGCATCATGTTCTTTTTTCAAAGACGCTTTTTGCTGTGTGATCAATTGAGCTACTTCAGGTGAAGTTTCTGAATCGTCTTCGATGGCAATTTTATAAGAACGTTGCGCTGCATCTTCGCCAAATTCACAGGCATTCAAAATAGCTTGAAGGTCATGACCCGTGAAAGTGGCTTTCACATCCATCCATGCATGGTAAATTTTACCTGCTGCTGTGCTTTCTTGAGCTGGCTCTCCGCCAAACTTCAATACAAGTTCAGTCAATTCCGTGGTGTTTCTTTTGCTGGTTAAAATGAAAGATTGAAATACATTATGAATGTCTTTGTCTTCATTTTTCAATTCTTTGATTGCTCTTGTGTAACCGACTACACGATCGTTATTGATACGAATCAGGTCGTTTAGAATTTCGATGTTATTTTCTTTAGTAGCCATAGCTGTATGTGTTTAGAGTAAAATTCAATGTTCGAATAAGCTTTATGAGAGAATCGTACCAGTCCTGTAAAAACACTAACTAGCTGAATAATAAGTCATTTTAACTTCATACGTATTTTGTCCACGTGTATTTTTTTCCCAACTTAGGGCATCAACTACAACATCGCATGTCCGATTCCACAGCCCTCCATATACTTGCCATTTCCGGGAGCCTACGCAGCCAATCTGCCAATAGCTTACTATTGAAAGCCCTTTCAGAGATGGAACCCCAACTGGCTACCTTTACTTTTTATGAAGGCCTGGAAGACTTACCTCCTTTCAATCCCGACAAACCACAAGACATTCTATCGGTTTTGCATTTCCGTAAATTATTATCTCAATCGGATGCCGTCATTATTTCTACTCCGGAATATGCTTTTGGTGTACCGGGCGTTTTGAAAAATGC
>JACMQM010000201.1 GCA_014376985.1 Cytophagaceae bacterium
CTTGCCAAATAATCTTCCCGATAAATTTTTATGCGAGATGAAGGTTTGATCAAAATCTTTAAAGTCTTTTAATAAGGTGTCGATGTAAATGTCATTGAAGGCCAGATCCAGCGTCAGGTATTTAGAACGGTGAGGCAATTTAATTTTCATGATGGCATTTCCTGCCACTTCACCTCCCGCTGTATTCATGGTAGCATTGGAAAACAGGAGCAAGGAGTCGTTATAAGACAACATTCCTTTTACCTGCTTAGCATGAAGGTTATTGACGTGCAATTGTCTGATGTCGCAATCCAGGAAGAGCATTAAGGAAGTAGTACCCGATTCTCCGTTTGTTCTGGAGGAAGGCGGAGGAAGAATAAAATCTTCGTAAACAAGTTTGTTTGAATGCAGCGAACCTTCTACCAGTATACTGCCTTTGCCCAAAATTAATTTGCGCAATACATTTTTAATCATCCCGTTTACGGCGATGTCAGACTTCGGTGTATGGAAGCTTAGGCTATTGATGGAGATGTCTGTATTGTTAAAAATAAAATCGGCAGATATATTTTTAAAACTTTTACGAATAGAGCGCAGGTATACGGCACCTCCCTCAATTTGCGCTTCACCGGCAGTGGTGATTTTTGCCAAGTCTTCTCTTTTCTTTAAGTTCTTCACCAATCCTTCAAAGTCAAAACTAAGAGAAACTTTACCCTCTAGTGAATCTACCCCATCAATAGGGAAGAAGGCAACGAGGTCTTTCAGGTTTTGTTTGAGTTCCGCTTTGATTGTCAGGTAAGGATCTGACAAGTCCGTAAGTTTGAAGGAGCCGCGAATAGGGTTGTTATTTAATGTGCCTTCAAACTGTTCTATTTCTATATAAGAAGACTTGGAAGAATGTGATGGGCCATTACTGAACTTACCTTTGAGTACTGCCTGTTTAATGCTTTGCCCTCCTTCGGGATTAGTGATCTCCGTATTTTCAAAGCCAAATAAGATATCGATGGATGGTGTATTGTATTGATCGTATTTGCCTTGTATAGCAGCGTCAAAATAAACGTCCCCTTTGTTCTGATAACGTTTCACCCAATCCGAATTTTCTGTTGGCAATAAGGAAAGCAGGGTAGAAATTTCGCCTGTCTTAGACGTGACGTGCAATTCCAGTTCTTCTTCTTTAGTATGCACATCGCCATCGATTTTGTACATACTCTCATTGATAGTAATGGTGGTTGTGCCAAGAGTGATGACGCCGTCTTCGTTGGTATAAGACATTTCCCCGCGCAGTTTTATTTTTTTATTTTGAAAATACGTATTGTCGCTTATGGTAATACCATTCACTGTCACTGCTCCATCGAGCCCGATGTTATAGGTGTCATTATGAATTTTGAAAGTAGCGTGCGCTTTATTTAATGCAAACTCATAGGCTTGTCCGCTGAGTTTGTTGAAATAGGAACAAGATACGTTTTGAAGCGTGATGCTTTTGATGTTGACATCGATGGGTTCTGCTATCGTCTTTGGATCCGTGGGTTTGAAAATGTTGTAATTGGGTTCTCCGTCAGCTTTGATACCTGGCATCACATTGCCGTTAAAAAGGTATGCTTTTTCGAGACTGTACTTTTTATAGAAGACCACATCGATGACATTGAAGCCTAAAGAAAGTCTTTCCATAGAAGCCAGAATCAGCGGATCTTTTTGATCACCGGGTTCATAGATTTTTACCTGATGGAAAATCAGAGTTACATTTGGGAAGTCTTCGAAAAGACTGAGTTCAATATTGGGATCTACTTCTACTTTGGACAGCAATTGCTGGTTGATTTTTTCTACGCCTTGCTGGATGAGAGAACTTTTAATCTGTTCAAAAAAGACCATAAAGCCAACGAGAAGCGTTCCCAGCACCACCAGGAATATCAGAAAAATACGGCCTATGATCTTAACGGGCTTCACAAGGTTTACTTTAACTGAAAGATATAAAATCTAAACGTATGACTTGCTTCAATTTATGTGTTTTTTGGGATTTTTAATTTAGTGAGACTCTAATCAACGATCTATGAAATCAAGATACCCGATTTTGCTAAGCGTCTTATTGGAGGAAAACAAAATGTATTGTGTGTTGCTAAGGGGTATACAATACTCCGGTTCAAGATAGGTAATTGGTTTTTGATTGGCAGTATCGAAGATCTGGCTTTTACTCATTGTTCCCGATTGATCTATTTTTACCATAGAAGATGCTCTGCATTTGTTCGGACCATCCATGTGAACAAAATCTCTAGGATCAGCTATCGTGAGGTTTCTAGGATTTTCATTGTAAATGAAAAATACATAGGAATTGGTGATGCCTAGAAGGTAAGAATAGTAACGGAAGTTTAATACATCTTTCGTACTGTGAAGAATGGGTACAGAGTTCATCCATATCAGCTTGCCTTTACTGTCCAAACTTGCTGCAATCAATTGTTGAAACTGATGACTGGTGCGTCCTACAACATTACGTTCCTCAAGTTCCTTAGATACTCCATCGAAAATAGAGTATGATTTTCTTGCAACTAGAATAATACTTCCGTCTGCTTTGAATTTTATTTTGTCCATAAAGAAGCCCCAAATAACTTCTTCTTTAGACTCAAGATCCTTATCAGGAACTAATTGACGCAATAAAGCAGGAGTGTATGCGTATTGCTCATTGATTAATTCTGTTTGATTAATCGGGTCATATTTTTTGATGAAAAAGCCGGCTGAATAAAAAGCTTCGTAATCGGTTATTCGCTTATTGGTTTGAGTATAAAAACCTGCTATCACGACATTCCCTTTATCATCCAGGTCCATAGAAGTCTCGGACAAAGAGACCGCATCCACTTTCGGGATATATTCTCTTTGTACACCAGTTTCAAAGTTGAAATTAGACAAGTGGTAAAAAAAACGATCTTTTTCTTTTTTGCCTGCGCTGGTTACAACTCTCGGAGCGCTGAAACGGAAAAGTACATGCAGGACATTTTTTGAAGAAAGTTGAAAGTCCGTTAGTTCTCTTGTCGTAGCATCAGAATAAGGCATGACTATTTTCTGACTCCATCGTTGTGTTAAGTTTTTATCAAAAACTTTAAATACCATTCCCTGGCCTATGATCACAGAGGAAGAGTCCTGAGAAATCATGAAGTCAATACCAGCAAGATCGTCATATGAATCTGCCTTGTATTGGCTCAATTCAATAGCTGGAGTGACAAGATTTCCTTTCGTGTCAATTTTATTGGCCCATATGTATTCCGTATGTTTAGACTTGTCCCAAAAAGAAGTGAAAAGGTAAAAGTTTCCTTTCAGGTTATACACGGCATGAAATTCAGTAGGTTTACCTTTGAACTCTGCGCGAAGTTCAGTTTTCAAAATGATTTCACCAGCAGCATTTATTTTACAAAACTGAATCGATTCTGATCCATAGGATATTTGATTTCTAAAAACAACATAAGAACCTTCGATGTCACTTCCTAAATAGGAAACACTAAGTCTATTCAACAATTGAACGCTAAAGGGATTTCCCCATGCAGCTTTGATATAGTCTTGACAAATGGCAGAATGAAAGCTCATCCACAATGCGAATAGAAGAAACATTCTTGAAGTCATAAAAATAAGGTTTAGGAATAGGGTTAAAATAAAAAAAGGTTCCAAACTTTAAAGTAGGAACCTTTTAATGTGGGAGCTACTGGGTTCGAACCAGTGACCCTCTGCTTGTAAGGCAGA
>JACMQM010000202.1 GCA_014376985.1 Cytophagaceae bacterium
GCTACATTAGTAGTGCCAGACATCATAGGCTCATGTCTGCAAATCAAAACACTATCTTTTGTTAGTACTAAATCGGGCTCAATAAAATCAGCACCTGCTTCAATAGCTAATGTATACCCTTCAATGGTATGATCAGGCCTTAAACCCGGATAACCTCGGTGTCCAATCACCAATGGCGCTTTGCCATTTAATGTTTTGTAAGCAGGCCCAGATGATGCATCGTCTGTTTTTTTGCAAGAGACGAACATTAATAGTCCTGTTGCAATTACCAATAGATTTTTTACTTTCATAGCTGTTCTATTTTTATTCAAACATCACTTATGAAAGTCATCCCAAAATTACTACAGTATTAATTCATCATTAAAACAATCATACTAAGTAGTGATAGCCAAACCATTCAATACTAATTTAATCCTGTACCACATTAGATTTATCTTACAAAACAGATCAAATCGTAGGATTGAAATAAGATATAAAACAGATTTAACAATACAAATACAACACTATCGTAATGAGTCACGATCTTACTTCCATATGATTCTGCAGTATATCAGTAAAAACGCACTTACAAAAATTTGTCTTAATGATTAGAATTTATTTAGTTAAAGGATATTTAAGGTAAATCAATAAAAGCGGTATAACTAAAAAAGCAATTTCAATCAATACCCCTTTCCAATTATCAGACCGAATAAACAAGCCCATCGTCAATACAATCAGACAGGCATTGAGAACATTACCCCAGAAAAAAGCAGGAGGATATAAAATCAAAAGCGCGCCAAACAAAGTCAGTACAACGATGAGTGTCTTGTCCTAAAATAGGTTTACACACCCAGTAAACTTAAAAATAAAAAAACAAGAAACAGCAAGTAAGAAACGGTCGTTCATTAAGTCATCAAGAACGAGAAAGTCTGATCAAAGAATATTTAACGGGACAATTTTCAAAAGTAGAACTTTGACAGAAACATACTGGTCAAAAGCATGAGCATGGTCAGATACTAAACTGGATGCGGATATTAAGCTACATTTCAAATGAAAGCAAAAGAAAGTTTCTTAAGTCTGCCACCGACTGTATTTTTAACACTGATAACGACTTTATTGCAGCGGAGCTAGCAGAAGCGTTGTGCGTGGAATGCATCGCAGAAGCCTGTAGCAGCTTCTGACCTTGATGAATCAATTCCAAAACATAATTACGCAACAGGTCATACGTGAAGGCATAATCTGATTCAATTTCATTGAACATCTTTTTAAAGATCAAGGCTATTTCATCCGCCTCTTCGTCTGAACGATGAAAGATTGAATAACCTCACGGTTTAAAGAGCGGTAGGTCTTCTAATAAAACACCGCTTTTATTCTTGGATAAAAAATCTTCCGTAAAGATGCAAAAGGAACCGGACTGCTGTTCGTCCTGAGGCAATTAGTAGTAAGGGATCTTAGGCGTTGCGAATAGTAAACCATTCTTTTCAATATCGATTACCTTATCAGCATATTCAGCTTTATTTCTTCCTCTGATCAAACTGATTTTATAATAAGCACGCCTGTTATAAGGCATCTCACCTGTCTTCTTCACTTTTATCAACATGTCCTGAATGTTGAACACATTGAAATGCCCGATCTCTTTATTGATATCCTTCGGTATCAAAGAAGAGGTTTGTTGATAAAATTGTTCGAGACTGGCGGTATCCATCAATCGATTTGTTTTCAAAAAATCAAATATAATTAATTTTAATTCTGGTCTAACACCGACCCTCTTTTTTACATTTTACACCCTTAAAAAGCGTAAAAACTGATAGAATGGGTTCTGAAATAAGTTCTCTCACGCGATAATACCATTGTACGTTTAAACCTGATCTTTATCCAAGTCAATCTGTGTTACTCTATCTAATGTTATTACAATTGTTATATTGAATGGATTCTATAATTTAGCTTATCGATTCATCAAACACTTTTTACTTATGGTATATGAGACTCTAAGAACCGAAACAATTAATCCTTTTTCCATCACTGACAATCGTTTAATGATTGATTCATACATCATGGAAGACTTATCCGGAGAAGAACTAGTGAATTATTTCATCAGCAGTATTGATGATACATTCCCTTACAAAAATGAACGACAAAATATGATTTATAACACCACCATATTTATCCTCACACAATCTTTGGATTTGAATTTATACCCGGACCGTACCAAAGCTTTTGTTCGCATTTATGACATACTGCTTCCGGTATTGTCCAACCGAAAGTAAGCGTATAAAAAAGAAGGGTTGCTTTATAAGCAACCCTTCTTTTTTATACTTATGCGAAATAGTGTGGAGAAAGAGTGTTTAATATTCTTCCCGCTTTACCACTTTTAGAGAAGAAATCCGATCGTTCCAATGATCCTGAACTAAACAGTCAACATCTTTCTCCTCAATAATTGATGCTCCTTCAAAATTAACCTTATCGTAGAAAATGACCTGATAACCACTTGCCATCTTCAAAGAAGATAAATCATTATTCTTAATGCCTAGCGCCTTTAGATCACTCAGGTTGTATTCTCCTTCAGTCAGTGCCAGGGAATATCCTTGATGGTCGCAATGCTCAAAAAAAACAACTGCAATATCTGATACGACAGGAATTTTGTCAGGTATACTACTCTCGAGATTCACAAAATGCTCTTTCTGCACACAAGCATAGAAAGCCACAAAACTCAAATAGATAAATAGCTTTAACAGGCGGGTGTGGATTTTTCTCTTTTCCATAGCTGCGGTTTGTAAGAGATTATACTATGGCTAGTTGAAAAATGAACATATCTTACAACAGAATGAGATTATAATTCCACAACTTCCACAATAAGAATTTTATCTTTAAAATATCCAAACAACTATTGGCTTCCATACTTATTGTTAGTTAACAAAGCCAATAAAAAAAAGACTTAGCTGATATCCTCATTATTATCTTAGAAGAAAAACTGCTCGTTTAATTTATATCAAAAAATAATGGAGGATTATTCAAAATAAAAAAACAGTTTCATAAAAAGGGCTACTTATACAAGCAGCCCTTCAATGAAATATAATTCGATTACTTAGTTTTTGGACGCGCTACTTTAATCAGTTTTAAAACAATCATTTTATCATTGCTTTGAATTTTGCAAAGATAGGTTCCATCAGCAATTGATTGATTTGAATAATCTATGCTTTGATGTCCAGCCTTAAGATAACCTGTGAAAACATCTTCAATAAACACTCCTTGAGAATTATACAATGCGATATTGATATTGTCTGATGCATTCAATTCAAATTGTATGGATGTTTTATTCTCAAAAGGATTAGGGTAAGCACTCGCTTGAACACTTGCTTCAGAACCTGCTTGATCACCAATTAAGATAGGCAGAGAAGGAGTACATGATCCAACAAGATCCCATGCATCTGTCCAGTAAGCACCGCTTCCAGGAGCATAAGCCCAAGCAGCTCCATTACACCAGCCTGAATATGGCCATGGTTTACATTGGTATTGGTTACCCACATTTTTCACTTTACTTCCTGGAGTATATCCATTATTTTCCAAATAAGTTGGCAACGATGCGCACACACTCACTGCATTTACAGTTATACTAACTGAAGCCGTAGCTGTAGCATTTAAATCATCAAATGACTTTACCGTTATTGTATAAGGTGCTGCTCCAACATTGTTCCAAAAAAAGTTATATGGGCTTGTGGTAACGGTTCCCAATAAAGTAGTTCCGTTATAAAATTCAACTTTCGAAATCGTTCCATCCTGATCTGAGGCATTGGCAGAAATTGTAATGGCAGCAGGAGCATTGAAAGCTGCATTATTGACAGGAGCTGTAATGATCACTGAAGGATTTTTATTAGGATTCACTACGGTTACTGTTATTGATGCAGAAGTAACAGCATTCAAGTTATCATAAGCTTTCACCACGATGGTATACGCACCGGCAGACACATTACTCCAATTATAAGCATAAGGACTTGATGTAACTGTATTTAAAAGTGTACTCCCATTGTAAAACTCTACTTTTGAAATTGAACCGTCCGCATCTGAAACGGAAGTGGTTACACTAATCAACGCAGGAGAAGTAAATGAAGCATTGTTTGCCGGAGAGGTAATCGAAATCACAGGTGCTTGATTTGGCGCTTTGATGACCATCGCTACAGAAGCGGAAGACGTTGCCCCAACGTTATCATAAGCCTTCGCTATAATGGTATAGTTACCATTGGCAACATTTGTCCAATTGTAGCTATACGGTGCACTGTTCGATGTACTCAACAAGGTGGCACCATTATAAAACTCAACTTTCGAAATCGCACCGTCAGCATCAGAAGCTGTAGCTATAATGGACACCACTGCAGGTCCTGTAAATGTAGCATTATTGGAAGGAGAAGTGATCGCTACAACAGGTGACTGATTGGCATTTACATTCACGCTAATAACAGCTGTAGCGGTTGCATTGAGGTTATCGTAAACTTTTGCTGTAACGTTATAACTACCAGCTGCTACATTGCTCCAAGTGTAATTATAAGGTGCGGAAGTCACGGTGCCTAAAAGTGTTGTACCATTGTAAAACTCCACTTTCGAGATCGAACCATCTGTGTCTGTAGCATTTGTTATAATGGAAACTGCTGCTGGTGAAATAAACGATGCATTATTTACCGGTGAGGTAATGACAATCTTTGGCAATTGATTCGGTGCTTTTACTGTAATACTAACTGATGTATTTGCAGTAGCATTTAAATTGTCGTATGCCTTGGCCATGATCGTATAGGTGCCAACGGGTACATTTGTCCAGGCATATGCATAAGGTGCCGTTGTCAACGCACCCAATAAAGTAATGCCGTTATAGAACTCTACTTTACTAATACTACCGTCACTGTCTGATGCCATTGCCGTAATAGTTACGGATGTGGGAGATGTGAAGATTGTATTGTTGACAGGAGATGTAATCGCAACCACAGGATTGGCATTGCTAGGTGTTGTTACGTTTATACTTGCAGCCGTACTGGCAGTAGCTCCGGCATTATCATAAGTCTTAACAGTTATAGTATAAGCACCCGCTGCCACATTGTTCCATGAATAATTGAACGGACTAGCAGTGACGGTTCCCAATAGAACCGTTCCATTGTAAAACTCTACTTTGCTAATCGTACCGTCCTGATCAGCAGCTACCGTTATAATGGACACGGTTGCAGGTGCAGTGAAAGAAGCATTATTTACCGGCGCAGTAATGGCAACAGTAGGATTCATATTTGCAGCTGTGTTGACAACTAGACTGACGGCAGCACTACTGCTTGTAATACCTAAATTGTCATAAGCCTTTGCTGTAATAGTATAGTTACCTGCCCCTACATTTGTCCAGCTGAATGCATAAGGACTAGTGGTAGATGTTCCGATCAAAACGGTACCGTTATAAAACTCTACTTTGCTGATGCTACCATTTGAAGCAGTGGCAGTAGCGCTGATGTTAATAGCAGCCGGCGCCGTATAACTTGCACCATTTGCAGGTGCCGTAACGTTAACAATCGGTCCCACATTTGTATTGGTTAATACTGAAGCAGGAATTGTTTGTTGCAAAATACCTGGTCCGGAATACGCTACCGTTAAGGAAGAAGGGCCTGTGCCCTGAAAGTAATTCACTGTGATGGCATGCTTACCGGCCTTTAACCCCATCACACCGGAACGTTGCTGGTCACCATGTCCACCATCGTTCGATACCACTTCCATTGTTCCAATAAACAATTTGCTTCCGTCATCAGAATTTGTAAAGAAAGTATAAATACCATCTGTAGGCACCGTAATAAATCCAGTGAAAGAGATGCCGAAATTTTCTTCTCTGTTTCTAACTGCGCTGGAGAATGTAGAAACGATAGCTGTTTTCACAGGAGTAAGCGTGTTAAAATCCGGCAATAAACTCCAGGTACCACCTTCGTAATATTTATAAACAAGTCCCGCAGAAGTACCTGATGGATTTTCAGGATCGCGCAATGGAGATACAATTACATTCACTGCGGCAGATGTACTGACTGCTCCATAATTATCCGTTGCCTTCGCGGTCGTGATATAAGAACCTGCAGCCACATTATTCCATGTACACGTATATGGAATTACGCTAGAGGTACCGATCAAAACCGTCCCATTATAAAAATCAACTTTTGCAATGGTACCATCTGCATCTGTTGCGGTAGCAGTGAAAACGATATTGCTTGTTGCCATAAAGCTAGCATTGTTTGCAGGCGCTGTTACAGCAACTACAGGACTGGCGTTATTATTGAACAGAATGGATGCAGGTACAGTTTGTTTAGTGATGCTTGCACTGGAATAACTTACAGACAATGATTGTCCGCCAACACCTTGAAAGAGGTTTACTGTAATGGCATGCTTGCCTGCTTTCAGTCCAATGGTACCTGACCTTTCCTGATCACCATGAACGCCATCATTGGACACTACTTGTGTTGAGCCTATAAATAAAGAACTGCCATCATCAGATGTAGTATAGAAAGTATATATACCATCCGTAGGCACATTAATAAAACCATTGAAAACAAGACCGTAATTATTGTCTCTATTTTTTAAAGAAATATCCATTACACTGGCTACACCATATTTCACAGGAGCTAAGACTGTAAAATCAGGTAAGGTTGTCCATGTACCTTCATAATATTTATAAGTAATTCCAATAGAAGTACTCACAGGATTTTCAGGTGTACGCAAAGGGGAAACAATCACGGTAATGGCAGCTGAAGTGCCAGAGGCATTTTGATTATCCGTTGCTTTAGCTGTAATGGTATAGGTACCAGCAGAAACATTATTCCATGAGATAGTGTATGGGCTTGAAGTCGCGGTGCCAATCAAACTTGTCCCATTGTAAAATTCTACTTTTGCGATACTCCCATCGCTATCTGCAGCAGAGGCCGTGAAGGTGATATTGCTGGTAGCAATGTAAGTTGCATTGGCTGCAGGAGCAGTAATGCTTACTGTAGGATTTGTATTCACCGGAGTATATGGCAATAATCTTACAGCTGGAATGGGTCTCTCAAAGGCACCGGTTGGCATCTGCCAACCCACAGCCAGGTAATCGTCTCCGCCACCTTCTTTGTGTAAGACCTCGATATAATACTGCTGACCAGCGGTAAGATTAATCAAACCTGATTTCTGAGAAGCGTTTGCATCCCAATTACGTGAGCCTACAGCTCCATTAAGGTATGCAATACGTGTTTTGCCGGTAGCACTTGTGCTATTACTCAGCCATAACTCACTGTCATCATCACTCGCTATCCAAAAGGTGTAAGCACCCGTGTAAGGAGCACAAATATAACCACGAATTCGTTCGCCATAATTATCAGCAGCGTTAGAAGGTGATTCTAAAATAGTTAATGTTGTGGTGCTGGATGGCGCAGTAGTCAAAGGAATATTAGATACTGCATTTCCACCAATGCCAGACCAGAACTCTCTCGTTATACTTCCTGTATTACTGCATACGGTAGCTGGAGGAATTCTGAAAGCAACCGAATTAGAAATAATAACTTTCGCAATTGACGGTCCCGAATAACTGACATCCATGCCAAACCCACCTGTATTTTGAAAATAATCTAATGTAATGGCATGCTTGCCGGCCTTTAACCCAATGGTACCAGACTGTTCTACCTGTCCGTGTATTCCATCGTTAGAAACAACTTCTGTACTACCGATGTATAATTTAGAACCATCATCTGTAGAAGTATAGAAAGTGTATGTTCCGTCAGTAGGTACATTGATGAAACCAGTAATTCTTAAGCCATATTGTGTATCTCTGTTTCTGGGACTGATGGAAAAATTATCTACTGTCCCTGTTTTTACGGGAATCAAGGTATTAAAATCAGGCAACACATTCCAGGCTCCTTCATAATACTTGTAATCAAAACCATTGGTAGAGATCGGAGGATTTTCAGGATCGCGAAGAGCTGATTTCCCATACAAACTAGATCCCCATACTCCCCTTCCATAATAAGCAACACGTATTTCACTATTGGTGGTGCCATCATTGAATAACATCAGTTCATTGACACCTGCTACAGTAGGCAAACCTTTAGAAAACTTGATCCAGTCTGTCATAGAGGAGTTTCGGTAATATACCCCATTCACCATGCCTACATAGACAGATTCGTCATTGGCATACGTATCGTGTAGTACTTTACTGATGTTTACATTACCAGGAAGACCAGAAGTAATGTCAGCCCATGTTGCACCCTTATCCTGAGAGCGGTATGCTCGTCCTCCACATGTGAGGTAAACAATATTACTATTACTCTTAATCGCAGCCACACTTGTAGAAACATTCGTATTGGCAGGAGTAGCAAGATTAACAAAAGAAGGCGTTGCAGCTAGTGCATTATCACTTCTGTAAATTCTACCGTTGTTCGTGACTACATACAATATATTAGCATCAGCGGGAGATGATACAATGGCTTTAATTTGCGTATTGATAGTTGTGATTTGTGCCCAGGTTGGAGGATTTGCTCCAATATTTGTTGTGCGGTAAACTTCAGATTTAGCAACAAATGCAAGATTGTTTTGCAAAGTAGAAAATCCAATCACAACGTCATTACCATTTCCATCACCTGCAGCAAAAGGTAAATTAAGCCCAGGAGCTCCGCCAGAACCTGACAAACGCTTTCTGGATCTGTCGTTTCCTAAATGATATACATCCGTTGCATTCTGATAATCAAATGCCGTATTGCCACCAAAGTCGCCGCCTCCATTGGTATACCAGCCATTGTTAATGAAATGCAATTCTCCATTGTCTTGCGTACCTATATCAATTAAGTCTTTACGAATAGGACTCTGAGCAGCATGGTAACATTCTGTGCAAGACAAACCATCACTCTTCGCAGTCCAATTGCTACCTCCATCAGTACTTACCCATATACCGCCGTCATTGACATTGTATAATTTGTTATTATCATAAGGAGAGATGGAAATCTGGTGCATGTCTGTATGAACTTTGGCATACCAGTTTGTCATCTGAGTCCAGCTTATTCCACCGTCGGTTGATTTCCAAACTACATGTCCAGCTATATAAACAGTGTTCGCATTATTAGGATCAGCGGTGATGTCATAATTGTAATTGCCTTGTCCATCCGAAGTACCGTCATAACCATTCAAATTTGAACCACCTGCAGCTTTCACTACGGAAAAAGATTGCCCACTATTGGTCGATTTTAATACTGGTGTAGTTGTTCCTCCACTAAAATTACCTACAAATGTAAGGTATACAACATTGGGATCATTTTTAGAAACACCTATTCGTCCTCCATTTTGAAAACCGCTTCCCGGCAAGGAAATCAATGTCCAGCTATCGCCTTGGTTAGTAGAAACAAAAAACTGAGTGCGTGTCGCCGCATAAATAGTATTTGCATCATTAGGTTTGAAAACCATTTTAGTAAAATCGCCGCCACTCTTTTTTAAAGTCCAACTGACGCCGCCATCGATCGTCTTAAATAAACCATCTGTTGTGGCGGCAACAATGACATTATTATTTGTAGGAGACATTAATAATTCAACAGCCATTCGGTTACCCAAGCCATTGGTAGATCCCACCCAATTCTGACCACCGTCCGTACTTTTCAATAATCCATAATTATTAGAATAATAATTGGGATCGCCTGTAGCCAGGTACAAAATCTGATCGTTGGTATGATCAATACAAATCGCTGCAGAACCTGTCCTATCCAGTTTATCTGTGCCTGATGTTGGATTCCAATTGTTGCCGCCATCTATCGAGATAAATAAACCTCCAGTAGCAGAGGTAGCATACATTTTCAAAGCATTGGAAGGATGAAATTTTAATTGTGTAATACGTCCTATACCATTGATCTGGCCAGAAGCATTGACTGGAAATAAAGTGGGTCCCACAATTTTCCAATTACCAGCATTTTGTCCAAAAACGGCTTGCGTAATTGTCCAAAAGATGAGTATCGCTATAATGATTATTTTTTTCATGGAGATGTGATTGAATGTTTTAACTACCTGGATTTTTCCCAAACTTCATGTTGTTCTTCCGCAGAAAGAATTCTTCCGTCCGGTTGCACGAAAGGCTCCACTTCTATTCTCCACTTCAAATATTGTTTGTAAGCAAAAGCATACTCATTTCGCTCTGCTTGCTCTTCTTTTTCAGATTTTAACAGTTTTGAAAGAAATGACCGTTCTTCTTCCTTATGTTCTCCTGCTTCTTCATTTTCTAATTCGGGTTTTTCGCGCTTGGCCCAATACTGTTCAAAAGCAGCATTGACTTCAAAAAAATTAACATTAGGATCTTTCATCATTTCAATCCAAACAGGATTGTTTGCATAATACTTTTGCGTTTTTTTATCCTGACTTTGAGCTCGTATTGCAGAGCAGGACAATAGGAGTAATCCTATAAAGAGAAGTCGTTTCATAGAAGTTATAGCTGGTTAGGGTAACTACAAGCTTAACCCTTTATTATTACAAGAAATCTTGTTAATTAATAATTTAACAAAAAAGCCTTGTTAGAATTCGCAAATTCCAACAAGGACTCAAAGTAATACCTTCTCATTTACTAAATAGACTCCGTATATTTTCTATAGTTGTCCAGGATCGCTTGCCATCCGCCTCTTTGCATCTCGATGGGATTTTCATTTTCAGGATCAAACGTTTCTACAATTTTTGTTTCACTACCGTTTGCCGTAAATGTTATGCTAACTTTTCTGCCGTCACTAAGACCATAAGCCAGACATTCGTTAGGCTTTACGTTTTCGTATGTTCCTCTAAAATCAAAACTTATGCTGCCGTCTTTTGCTGCCATGGTTGTTTTGAAAGTACCTCCCACTTTCACATCATTGTCAGCATAAGGAGCATGCCACTCGTCAGAAGCAAAGGCCCATTGCTTGATGTGCTGAGGCTCTGTCCATATAGCCCATGCTTTGGCTACCGTTACATTCACTGTAGTTTCAATTGTAATGGGATTCTTGCTGGTCGTTTCCATATGTTACGTGGTTAATTTCTGATGATACAAATATAAAAGACCTTTTCAAAACAAACAGAGGGTGAAATAGACATTACAAAGTGGTGTTTCCGACCGTATTGAAGAAACCATTAGTTAATGGATAGGAGTTTTACAATCAAAAGAACTAACTTGCATGCTCAGCAACATCTATACTTGTTTATCTCCTTTCTTCACCTTATGTCTACCCTTCCGAAACCCACGATACTAGAGAGCGAAGATATTTTTAGAAAGTATAGAAGTTTGCCTCAGGAACAATTTAAAGCCTACGTTGAAGAATGGAAAGACCGTCTTACCAAGGGAGAAAAGTTCAGAACCTTTCATTTCATGGAAGGTAATCTTGATTTAGGAAAAGACAAAGACGGTTTTTATAAAATAGATTCGGTTGAAAATTTAGTAGCGTATTTGAACCATTTTTTTCCTAAAAAGAAATAGTACTGCCGCTGATATGCGTGAGGGATAGTAGCGGAAAGCCCACAGCGAGCCCTCTAGTTGGGTAATAAAAGGAAGCTTGATCGAGCGAGGACTTGTAGCGGATAGCCCGACCCGTAGGGGCACGCCCAAATCCCTTCACTCTAAAATCTATTTGAAACAATAAAGAGAAACTACTTTATTAATCTAAATTTAATAACATTTACTTACACAAAATATTATGTGCAATGTCGTGACTCAAATAAAATCCTTTCTTACCATTTACGGAGACCAACATTGATTTATCGAAGTCTACAATTTCCTTCACCGTCACCTGCACGCCAAGTTTCAATCCCAATTTATCAAGATGCTGTAAAAAAGAAGTGGTATGATTTTCTATACCCGTCATCACTACTGACGTATTAATAGCGAGGCTTGTTAACTTCACCGTTTTAAGATTGGAAAACACACCATCCTTATTAGGAATGGGATCTCCGTGCGGATCAAATTCGGGATTGCCTAAAAAGTTAGCAAGCCTTTCTGTGAGTTCTTCAAAATTAATATGCTCCAGTTCCTCCGCCATCGGATGAATCTCATCCCATTTGAAACCTAATTTCTCCACTAGAAAAACTTCCCATAAACGATGCTTGCGAATCGTTTTTACTGCAATCATTTTTCCAGCTTTGGTTAACGTAACGGCTTTGTATTTTTCATAATTAATCAGCCCTTTCTCTCCCAGCTTCTTGATAGCTTCGGTTACCGTACCTGGTTTTACATTCAATTCATGGGCAATATCATTGGTGTACGCACCGTCCTTATTGCGTTCGGTCAATTTATAAATAGCCTTTAAATAATTTTCTTCTACGTAGGAACTCATAACAGCCTAAATACATTTAGGTAAACCTAAATATTAAATTTGTACTACCAAAACAAATAAACGTATATTTGATGTGAGGCAAAACATATTTTGTAGTATGACCAAAAAAACATTGCTCTTATTAACGGCTTTTCTGTTTTTTTTAGCAGTTTCCTGTAAACAATTGACAGAAAAGATTACTCCGCAGGCTCCAAATGATGATCAAACATTGGATGGACCGATTGATGGATTATCGGCTGTGGAGAAGCGTCAATTTCTGGCCGGCGATGCCGCTTTTAATGGAGAGGTATTCTTTTCCGCTACCGGATTGGGACCTTATTTTGTCGCTACCTCTTGTGGAAGCTGTCACGCAATAGATGGCAAAGGACACCCTTTTACTACCCTCACCCGGTTTGGTCAATCAGACACCTTGGGGAATACATTCCTTGCTCAGGGCGCTCCTCAGTTGCAAAACCGCGCCATACCTGGGTTTACACCTGAACATATTCCCGCAGGAGCAGCCTTCTCCAAATTTATGCCACCTGCCAATTCCGGTTTGGGTTTTATAGAATCGTTAACCGATACTCAAATATTATCGAACGAAGATCCTCTGGATGCCAATGCTGACGGCATTTCAGGAAGGGCAAACTATGTCAGTGCGCCAGATTATTTTACCGCTCAATCGTACCATCAATCCAAAAATGGAAAGTATGTCGGACGCTTTGGAAAAAAAGGAGCAGCAGTGGATTTAGAACATCAAACAGTCAATGCCTATAATCAGGACATGGGCATCACTTCTGAATACGCGCTTTTAGAGCCTGCCATCAATGGATTGGCCTTCCCTTATTTTGATGGTGTACCAGATCCGGAAGTTTCTACGAATACGGTGAACAATGTTGTCTTTTACCTACGCACCCTGAAAGCACCCGTACAACGAAATCCTTACGATGGCGATGTATTGACCGGTAAACAAATTTTCATGGATTTGAAATGTAGCAGTTGTCATACACCTACCTGGACAACACAGCAAAGTCGTGTTCCCGCTTTAGTTGGAAAAACATTTCATCCCTACACCGATCTTTTGTTACATGATATGGGACCTGGTCTGGACGATGGTTATACCGAAGGCACTGCGTTGACTTACGAATGGAGAACACCTGCTTTATGGGGCTTAGGTTTATCCAAGAAATCACAAGGCGGTGGTTACTTCCTCTTACACGACGGCAGAGCGACCTCCATACAACAAGCCATAGAATTGCACGGTGGAGAAGCCCAAACGTCGAAACTACAATTCTCTAATTTATCGGGATCGGACAAAGATAAACTGATTAAATTTCTAGAAAGCTTATAACATGGACAGACAAGAATTTTTAAAAACCTGTGGCATGGCTTGCATCGCTGGCCTAGGGGTGGCAAGTCTTTTACAAAGCTGCACCAGCTCACAGTATGTGACCAAAAGTGAAATCGAAGGAGAATACTTGAAAGTTTTACTCACTGAATTTTCTGCCAATAAAAAGTATGTATTGGTAAGAGCCGAACAATTGAACTTTCCTATTTATCTCTACCAGGTTACTCCCACAGAATACTCTGCGGTATGGATGGAATGTACACATCAAGGAGCTGAACTGTCCGCGCACGGTGAAGTACTGACTTGTCCGGCGCACGGCAGCGAGTTTGACAAAACGGGTCAGGTAATGCAAGGCCCGGCACAAAGCAACCTTAGGAAATTTAAAACAAAAACAGACAGTCAATACGTCTTGATCCACTTGTCCTGATGAGAAATCTATTCCTTTTACTTTTTATTTGTATACAATTTGCTGCGGTGGCTCAGGTTGACTATTCGTTGTTCAGACGTGTACAAAAAAAGGATTCTACCATCAAAATGAATGTTGACGCAGTATACAGCAGACCCTTTCTTCAAATCGGGAAAACACCTGTTGCTCTTGGAGGTTATGTGGAAGCCAACAGCAATTACATGGTGACCAATGGAAAAACAGAAGGCATGTCTTTTCAGATGCGTCGTCTGACCATCTTTCTCTCTTCTTCTATTGGTAAACGCATTAAGTTTCTTTCTGAAATAGAATTTGAAGACGGTACCAAAGAAATCAATATTGAATTTGCTGCAGTCGATATTGAATTGCATCCCTTGCTGAATGTGCGCGGAGGTGTGATCATGAATCCTATCGGTTCTTTCAATCAAAATCACGACGGACCGAAATGGGAATTCATTGACCGGCCCATCTCTGCTACAACGATCATTCCTTCTACCTGGAGCAATGTAGGATTTGGATTGTGGGGAAAGTACGCCAAGAATAAATGGGCCGTCGCTTATGAAGCTTATCTATCCAACGGCTTTGACGAACGCATCATCAACAATGCTGAAAACAGAACCTGGATCCCTGCCTCTAAATTAAATCCGGATCGTTTTGAAGAAAGTTCTAATGGTGTACCGTTAACAACAGTTAAGGCAGCAGTAAGACATCGTAAGATCGGAGAACTGGGTATATCCTGGATGGGTGGCGTGTATAATAAATTTGAAGACGATGGTATAGAACTCGATAAAAAAAGAAGAATAGATTTATTCGCCATTGATTTCAATACGCGAATAAAAAATAAAATATACATCAACACGGAATGGGTTTGGGCATTCGTAGATGTTCCAGAAACATTCAGTCAACAATATGGCAACAAACAACGTGGCGGTTTTCTAGACATCGTCTACCCTGTCTTAAACAGAACCATTCTGGGTTTTGAGCATGCAACCTTCAACGTAGCGGCACGTCTGGAATATGCCGATTATAATGTAGGTACCTTTAACGAAACAGGCGGTAATATCCGCGATGACATTTATGCAATAGTTCCAGGTATCAGTTTCAGACCTCATCCGCAAACGGTACTAAGAGCGAATTACCGCTACCATTGGCAAACAGATTTGTTAGGTAATCCAGCGGCGAGAACAGCGGGGTTTCAATTTGGGTTTTCAAGTTATTTTTAATTTTACCAAAAGGTATAGTGCAGTGGCGTCCGGGAAAAGAGCGAATGAAAGCAGTCATTCTTATATTTCCAAATTGCACCAGTGCTCTTACCGCTACAAGGATCATTGCAAACTAAAGATTCCAAAAAACTCAATCGCAGTGAGGTTAGTGCAATGACATTCGGTCTTTTGTTCTGCTGAAAATAAAATTTGACAAGTCAGGTTCTCATAATCCATATAGTTGAACATTGGATCTTTTTGATCACCTAAACTACCAAGAACTGTTGCGCGAAAAGGATTATTGGCACTGGGATCATCCGTGTCACTGTTGCATGTATTGATAGGTATAAGACAAAGCGCAGGCGAGAATGTATTCATACAAAAAGTAATAAGTAAACTAAAAGGATGTAACCTTTTTATATATTAACACTGCGTTTATGCATTTAAAAAAGATATACCTAAAAACAGGTAGATGGTTAACTGTTTTGCTCTCACTTTTATTCTTTGTAATTTAAAGCATGGAACCGCAAGACGAACATAAATTATCTTTGGCCTACGATGTTACTCAATACGATCAAGTCATTATCATCATCAAGCCTACTTCTCCTCTTCGCGAAAACTATCCGGAACACATCAAACACGATAAGAGCAAAGATCGCTATTATATTACAGGCAAACTGATACGATTTAAATTTGACCGAATGAATTATTACAGTTATCCGGTCAAAGATGCCATCGCTTTGGTAGCGACATCAGATATTCTCGCTTACGACAAAGCAACAAAAGAAGAAAAGAAAAGAGAATTCATCATCAATGTATTTTACGGAGAAATATTATTCATCACGTTAGACTTTAATAGTTTGGATTGGATGAAGTAACAACTCTATCCTATCCATTCTTCAAACAACAATATACTATGCCCTGTTATTTCATTTTAATCTTCTGTTTCTTGCACTTGATCTCCCAGGCACAATCAACGGCATGGAAAAGAGCTCAGACCATGGGCAAAGGCATGAACCTCTCCTGGATGGACCAGCGATGGAACGGCACGGAAGAAGAGGAACACAGAGATTATCTGGACCTGGATAGTCTTCCTTACATCAAAAGACAGATTGCACTGATGCATGACCTGGGATTTCAGCTGTTGCGATTTCCTGTATGTTTTGAATTGTGGTATGAATCAGAAGCTCCTTATCATTTGATCAAACCTGAATATTATGCAGCACTAGATTCTGTCATCCGATGGACCGCAGAAAAAAAAATGATACTGATCATAGACAACCATCATGGCACACTGAGTTCGGCTCATGTGGAAACAGACACCAAACGCATTTGCGCCATTTGGAATGAAGTAGCAAAACGTTATACGAACAGTGACGCGGAAAGAATCTTCTTCGAAATATTTAATGAACCCAATCAGCTAAGTAAAGAAGAATGGGAATATAGCGCACAGAAAATCATCTTTTCTATAAAAAAACAAGCTCCTCATCATACCCTGATTATAGGTGCTTCGGAATGGAATGGATTGAAGGCCCTGCAAAGTTCTTCGTTATTTGCCGATTCCAACATCATCTATACCTTTCACTTTTACGATCCATTTATTTACACACACCAAGGTGCCAGTTGGGCTGGCGATGCGGTGTTGACCACAGGCATTCCTTACCCATACAGCAGCCAACACATGCCTCCTATACATCCTAAAGCATCCGGCACATGGGCCGCAGGTTTATTTCGTCAATATCCTACCGAAGGAACATACCAAGCAATGGAAAACCGACTCAACAGCATCAAGGAATGGTCGCAGAAAAATAATGTTCCGATCTTTTGCGGAGAATGGGGAGCCTATAATAAATACACCGAAGTAAAAGATCGCTGCGCTTATCTGAACGATGTCTACAAGATACTTCATCAGTTGAGCATACCCAATGCCATGTGGGAATGGGATGCTAGTTTTAGTTTTTTTGAAGGAAAACCGGCAAAGGATACGATCATCCCCTGCATGAAAGGAATAGTAGAAGGGAAATAAAAAACTGCGTATATTTATCTTTCATTTTTTACATCTTCTTATGCGATTTTTATTTTATACGCTGACTTGTTTTATTCTGTTGCAGTCTATTGTCTTGGCTCAATTGGTCACGACCACTCAGCAAGAGGCGCTAGCCATTCAAAAACGAATTCTTTTAGTAGCCCTTCCGGAAGAAGATAAGTATCTTCTCAGCGAAAAACAAGATCACCCTGAATACATCAGGATTTATAAAGAAGACGTGGTCGGTCAAAGAAATGCCTTTCAAGCTATGGTCATTAAACACTGGACTTTCACAGACAGTATGGTGGTGCTTCCTTATAAAGAAGCCAAATCTCTGATGAAGAAAAACCCGGACAAATTTGCGATGCTTCGATACGATGACAAATCGCAAGATCGTATCTATGTGAATACCCATGATACCATTCCTATTGTAGCATGGACACAGGCAAATGGAAAGTATTATTATCACAATGCTTCCCGCTATGATTTTAGAGAGCTAACGGTAACTTCGTTAGTGATTGAACTGCCCAAAAGAGTGTTGCAGGTTTTTCTTCCTAAACTTTCGCCTTCAGAAGGTGATTTCATTTACGCAATCCGCCAGATGAATTATATATTAACGGATGTTTCAAAATCAGAAGGTCGTAGTACGAAGGACTTACAAAAAGAAAGACCTCAAATGGCAGAACAACTGAAGACCAAAATCTTACTATTAGATATCAACGAAATGAATAGAGAAGAAGGGTTAATAAATATTCTAGAGGTGGAAAAACATTATCCTTATCCTGTCCAATTGGTAAATTATAATGAATTGGAAAACATTTTAAAATCAGGAGATACACGCTACGTCATTGCCGTGCATTGCCGCTATGATTTCCACAACAGTACTTTTTACGTAAGCAATGCAGGAGACGGTACTATTTATTGTCAATTCATCGGTCCTACATTTGATTATGGAAACAATATAGATAAGACAAACTATCTCCTACGCATCCATTATCCCGCCATCAATAAATTAAATCTTGAACGGTATGCGATGGGTAAATAAATGACAAATATAATTTCATA
>JACMQM010000203.1 GCA_014376985.1 Cytophagaceae bacterium
AAAAACAGTACGAAATGATATATGGATTTCTTTGTCAAATCTGATGCTAAGCAAAAACGATATAAAAATCATCAAATCTCTTCAGAATAAAAAATACAGGAAGACATATGGTCTTTTTACTGTAGAAGGAGAGAAAAATGTGGTCGAACTGCTCCAGGCCAAATGGCCGATTCAGCGTCTGATCATTAGTGATCGTTTTGCCGATAAATACCGCTCTTTATTGACTTCCATCAGACAGCCTGTTGATGTAGTCTCTGAAAGCCAACTGGGGGAGTTGAGTCATTTGGAGTCCAACCATTCGGCTTTGGCTGTGGCTCCTATGATGGATCGCAGCAAGGAACAACCGGATACAAATAAATCCATGCTGGTACTCTGCAATGTACAGGATCCGGGTAATCTCGGCACCATCATCCGTACGGCCGATTGGTTTGGTATAGATCAGATTGTCTGTTCTCCTGTTACGGTAGAGTGGTTCAATCCTAAAGTCATTCAAGCGACGATGGGAGCCTTTATACGGGTAAAAGTATTTTATCAGGAATTGGAGCCTTTCCTGAAAACGATCAAACAACCCATTATAGCCGCTGATTTACAGGGAAGTAATATTTACGATCACCAATTCTCAGACCCCTCCGTTATTTTAATGGGTAGCGAATCACATGGTATTCCGGAGGAGTTGTCTGATTATATTACCGATCGGCTGACGATTCCTTCTTTTGGAGAAACAGAGTCGTTGAATGTGGCGATTGCGACAGGGATTTTTTGTTTTGCCTTGCGGAAATAAGATCCGAAACATAATCAACAACTGTATTGATAAACGAACCGTAGAGACACAATGCGTTGTGTCTCTACCAATAGATAACGCTTGTCATTATAAATTTCCAAATACCAGTGGGATAATGTCTGACTATTTTTTAATTTCCAAATACCGGTCAATCACCACATGCACGCCATACAATACCGGTGTCAATACCACTGCAGCGATAAACTTATAACAATAGTTAAGTAATCCTACTGACAATAAAAAAGGCCAGCTCCAGCGGTGCGCAGGATCTTTAAAGAGATAAAAGGCGAGGAACAAAACGACGAAACTGTCAATGAGTTGAGATACTAATGTAGAGCCTGTAGCGCGCAACCAGATGTGTTTGTCCCCTGTGTAATTTTTGATTTTTTGAAAGATGTATACATCTACTAATTGCCCGACAAGAAAAGCAATAAGCGAAGCGGCGATGATAGACAGACTTTGAGTAAAAATTAATGTAAAGGCATCGTTGATATTGAAAGGTGTTCCTTGAGGTGTGGTAGCGTATAAGCTTAGCCAATAATCTGAAGGTGCCAGTTTGGTGACAATGAATAACATGAAGAAGGCATAAGAGATCAAACAGGCAGCTATGATACTGATCATTCGTACGCCTTTGTGACCAAAGTATTCGTTGATGATGTCCGTCGTAATGAATACCACTGGCCAGAGTACGACGCCAGCAGTAAAATTAAAACCAAGAGGTGTCGCGTCAAACAAATGAACAGGTGACCAGTCCAGGTTGAATGTTTTTTCCAGTGAAAATAATTTAACACCTACCAACTCTGCCAGCACGGCATTGGTAATGAATATACCGGAGAGGACGATGAATAAAAGGTTGCGCTTATGGGGAGTTCCTACTTCAATCATAAAGGGTAGCAACGAGGTACGAAAGAATGTTCGATACCTTCATGTCATTCGTTTCTCGTCGCTGTTTTAATTAAAGAAAATAATATGTTCAATAACAACTATAAGTATTTATTGTTCCTGACTCCGGGCTCTTAGTTTGTCCCTTGATTTACCGTAAACGTTTGTCCCTCTATTCCGAGAAAGGAGTAAGGGAAAACTTTTCGGGCTTCTTCCAATAAAGGAGTCAAATCTTTGTAACGGGCAGAAAAATGACCTAGTATTAATTTTTTCACCTGCATGTCTTTTGCGATCTGCGCGGCTTGTGCAGCGGTAGAATGAAAGGTTTCTTTGGCGCGTGCTTCGAAGTCATTGGTGAAGGTACTCTCGTGATACAATAGGTTTGTGCCACGTAGCCATTCTGATAATAGAGGAGTATAGATGGTATCAGAACAATACGCGTAACTCACTTCCGGCAAAGGATCGAAGGTAACGTCCTTGTTGTGAAAGAATACATGGCCTTCATCATCTATCAAATCCAATCCTTTTTTAAGCGAGCCTAGTTGAAGCAGGGTAAGGTTTTCTGGTAGTTTAGACTTGTTGAGTTTTCTATTGCTTTTCTTTAAGAAGAAACGAAAACCATAACAAGGAATACGATGCTGAAGCGGAAAAGCTTCGACCTTAAATCGATCCTCTTCTAAAAGGATATACGGTTTATCACCTTGCAATTCTACCAGGTGAACAGGATAATTAAAACGGGATTCCGAATACATCAGCTGTACCGTGATGATCTCTGCCAGGCCGGGAGGGCCGTAGAGATACAGGTCGTGTTTACGACCCTGAAGATTCATGGTACTCAGTAAACCCAGGAGACCAAGGTAATGGTCTCCGTGGAGATGACTGATGAAGATGTGTGTGATTTTAGAGGGTTTGTGATGGTAGCGGTTCAGCTGCATTTGCGTGCCTTCCCCGCAATCAATCAAAAAGGTATGATGCAATACACGGACAAGCTGAGCGGTAGGATGCCTATCAAAAATAGGTGTGGCAGAACTAGATCCTAGTATGTTGACTTCGATCGACAATGTTATTCTTCTTCTCCTTCTTTACTCAAATCGTTTTCAAGGCTATTCATGAATACTAAGTCAATAGCTTCTTCAACGGTAGGCGTAATGTTTAGAACGGTATCCAACTGTGAAATCTGAATCAGCTTCATCACGTGATCGCTTAGTCTTGCCAATACAAATGTACCGTTATCGTTTTGACATACGCGATTACCAACCAGGATAGAACTTAATCCTGATGAGTCAGTATATTTTACATCGCCAAGATCTAAAATGATGTTTACTGTTCCTTCTGCATTCAATTTCACCAATTCAGTTTTCAAATCTGGTGCAACCAGCGAAGTAAGCTTCTCTTCGTGCAATTGGAAGAGAATGTATTTATCATTTTTTTCAAGAGTGTATTTCATGACTGAGTTTATTTTTTGTAATCCAACAATTACAAATAAAAGGATAAAATGGGTTAACGAATAATTTTAAGAATGTTTTTTTCAATACGGTCAAAAGCATCTCCTTCAGAAGAAGGTTCAAATTTTTTGCCGGTCACTTGCTCGTACAGCTCAATATAGCGGTTTGAAATGTGATTCACAATTTCATCTGTCATTTCCGGCACTTGTTGTCCTTCCTTACCCTGAAAGCCATTTTCAATCAACCACTGTCTTACAAACTCTTTGGAAAGTTGCTTCTGTAACTCATTTTTCTGCTGACGCTCTGCATAGCCTTCTGTGTAGAAGTAACGGGAAGAATCAGGTGTATGAATTTCATCGATTAAGTATACTCTTCCTTGGTGCATTCCAAATTCATATTTCGTGTCGACCAAAATCAGACCTTGCTTAGCAGCGATCTCTGTTCCACGTTGATACAAGGCACGGGTATAAGCTTCTACCTGTGTGTAGATGTGTTCGGGAACAATAGCTTTACTCAAAATCTCTTCACGTGAAATGTCTTCATCGTGCCCTTCCGATGCTTTGGTGGTAGGTGTAATGATGGGCTGAGGCAATTTGTCGTTTTCTTTCAAACCTTCCGGTAACGCGACTCCACACAAGATGCGCTTACCTGCTTTGTATTCTCTGGCAGCATGTCCGGCAAGATAGCCTCTGATGACCATCTCTATAGGGAGCGCTTCGCATTTAATACCGATGGTTACATTAGGATCCGGCACATGTAATACCCAGTTAGACACTATGTCTTTCGTTGCTTCCAATGAAGCGGCTGCAATCTGATTTAATACTTGTCCCTTAAATGGAATCGCTCGCGGAAGTACGACATCAAAAGCAGAGATCCTATCGCTCACTACGACGGCCAGTTGTTCTGGAAAGTGGTAGACATCTCTAACTTTACCTTTATAGAATCCGGTTTGTCCCGGAAAATGGAAAGACGTTTCCTTGATTGTTTTCATTTTGGGCTGTTTTCGAAGTGGAAAATTAAGAAAAAAAAGGGAAATACTCGTTGGTGGGATGTGATAAGTTTGTGCACATTACAAGTGGTCAGTAGTCAGTGATCAGAAAAGGGATAACAAAGCGAAGAAGCATTATTAGTAGTTAGTAGTACAAAACTGACGACTGACTATTGACCACTGATCACTTTAGTTTTAACTAACACATCATTCTTGTAATGCTCCGTCTTTTCCAGCTTCCCCGCTTCGTTGGTATATTTCCAGTCGCCGGTTTTTTTGCCGCCGGTATAATTGCCAGAAAGTTTGATGATGCCAGAATCGTAGTATTCTTTGTAAGGACCGTATAGGGTATTATTTTTATAGGTGACCTCTTTGATTATATTTCCGTTTTCCAGATAGATGACCCAGCGAAGTTGTTTGACATTAAACGCATAATGTTCTTCACGTTGCAAGACGCCGCTTGGGTAATAGTACAATTGGTCCAGGTTCTTTTTACCCATAGCATAAAGCTCTTTGTATTTCGCTTTGCCATTGTCGTGGTATCCTAACCATGAGCCATCTTTGGTCCAGCCGTTGGGGTCCTGGCTGTTCTTGATGCTGTATGTTCCTTCTTCTTTGAGCTGCTCGTTTTCGTAATAACTTTTTATTTTGACCAACGCATTTTCCGTATCGTATACATGAAGGTCTTTCAAGATACCGGAAGGATAGTAGTAGTAATTTTTTCCGATTTTAATTCCTTCTTTGTAATTCAACTTGTGCATCGGCTTGCCTGTTTCATAATAGGCTTTGTTTTCTCCATGCAATACACCGGATTGATAACCGGTCTCTAATACCAATACACCGGCTTTGGTATACTCTTTATAGGCACCTTGTTTTTTACCGCCGTCTAAGATAGATTCACTTTCCAACTGCCCGTTGTCAAAATAAGTTTTAAAGAAACCAAATAATACGCCGTTTCTATAATTCTCTTCTGTAGCTAGTGTACCAGTGGGATAGTAGCGTTGTGTAAGCCCGTTGAGTGTGTTGTTTTTGAAAGCGCTTTTGGTTTTTGTTTTTCCGTCGTTGTAATATTCAATCAATAAACCATTTTGTTGGCCGCGTTGGTATTCGCATTCACTTTTTAAATTTCCTTCTGGAAAATAAAGAAATACTTTACCATCCAGATCCCCCATTTTAAATTGTGCTTTTTGCAAGGTATGACCATCGGGATAAAAAGTTTCTACCCATCCGTTTAACTCCCCGTATTTAAAGGAAGCCACGCTTTTCTTTTCTCCTTTGGGATAATATTCTATCCAGGTGCTATCCGGTAAGTCGTGCAGTAGATAACCGGTAGCAATAATTTTATGGTCAGCGTTGATGCGTGTGGTATAGATGAGATCATCTGTGTGTGTGCTTTTATATTTCTCTATAAAAGACAAATTCCCGTTAAACTCCCAGAACGACGAGGAGTCTACGCGGTTCCCATTTTTATAATGGATCTTTGATTTGATATGTCCGTCTCCGAAATGTTCTTCCTGTGGACCATTGAGAATGTTATGGGAGTAATTGTGAAAAGAAAGTGTATCACCTTCTTGTGAAAAACGTACCCAGTAACCATCTTTAATAGTGGAGTCTACTATGAGTACTTCGTATTCCAGTTCTACAGGTATCTTCATGCCTACACTATCAAATGCAGGATAGAAGGACTTGATTATTCTGCGTTGGGCGTGGCCATACAGAGCTATCATCAGCAATCCTACTACTGTAAATGATTTTAGAGTTAAATACATGGAGATAAGTTGTAAGTGGTAAGTTGTAAGTGGTAAGATGAAGTGATGTTTTATACTGATCACTTACAACTTACCACTTATCACTAATTTAAATTCTTTCAAACACCAGCGCAGTAGATCCGCCACCACCGTTACAAATACCCGTAGCCCCATACTTCGCATGGTTGGCTTGCAATACGTGCAATAGCGTCACCACAATGCGTGCACCGGAGCAACCCAGCGGATGGCCCAGGGCAACAGCCCCACCGTTGATATTTACTTTATTTTCAGGAAGATTTAAAATTTTATTATTTGCAAGAGATACAACAGAAAAAGCTTCGTTGATTTCAAAGAAATCAATTTGATCCATTTCCAATCCGGCTCTTTCTACAGCCAAGGGAATCGCTTTGGATGGAGCAGTAGTAAACCATTCCGGTTGTTGTGCAAAGTCTGCAAAGGAAAGTAGTTTGGCAATCGGTTGCAAGTTGTGTTGTTTGACATACTCTTCACTGGCCAATACAATCGCAGCTGCACCGTCATTGAGTGTAGAAGCATTCGCTGCCGTTACTGTTCCGTCTTTTATGAATACCGGTTTAAGAGAAGGGATTTTATCAAAGTTTACTTTGCTGTATTCTTCGTCTCTATCAATGGTCATCGGAATTTTCCCTGGCAATTCTACTGGTACGATTTCTTTGTTGAACAATCCTTTAGACCAGGCTTCCGCAGATTTAGTGTAAGAAGCGATGGCGTAAGCATCCTGTTCTTCGCGGGAGATATTGAGTTCTTTCGCTGTGAGTTCAGCCGCATTGCCCATGTGGAAGTCGTTGTATACATCCCATAAGCCGTCTTTTAATAGACCGTCTACCAGGGTATCGTTGCCTAATTTTGTACCGAATCTTGCTTTGGCCAGGTAGTGAGGAACATTCGACATGCTCTCCATACCACCGGCTACTGCCACGTGTATATTGCCGCTTTGAATGGCCATCGCAGCCAATGAAATGGCTTTTGAACCGGAAGCACAAACTTTATTGATGGTCGTGCATTCCACCGAATCCGGCAGGCCTGCAAACTTTGCCGCCTGACGGGCAGGAGCCTGGCCGAGGTTGGCGCTGAGTACATTTCCCATATAGACTTCCTGCACATGTTCCGGTGCTACTTTTGCTCTTTCTAAAGCTCCTTTTATGGCTGCGGCACCCAGTTGAGTGGCGCTGACAGAACTTAATGTTCCTCCGAAAGAACCAATAGGAGTGCGTGCTGCGGAAAGGATGTATACTATTTTGCTCATATTACCAGGCCGGTTCGTTAGGTTTAGTCGTCGTGTTAACGGGAAGTTGTTGAATGTATTGTTTCTCTGAGTTTTTCATGGACTCCAGCAGCAGACGTGCTTTGTTGATGTCCATGTACTTGTTCGCATGTGACGAGGAGCGTAAGGCTTCTTTATCTTCTTCACTTCCCGAAGGATCCGCTTTATAATCTTGCGTGTCAGAGTCTCCTGCTTTTTTATTTTGTTGCGCTTGTTGCTTGTTCTGTCTTTCTTGCTGGGATGGAACATCTTTTAACGTAAGTGCCCATTCCAGGTTAAGTACCGCATGCCTGTTCGATGAGTTTTTTCGTAAGGACTGAATGAATAATTCTTTTCCTTCTTTCAGTTTTTGAGTACGGCAACAAATGATTCCCATTTGATTCAAGGCCTGAGAAGAAAGTATGGAATCATCACCATCGGCAATGATTTGATAATATTTGTAGGCTTGCTTCAGTTGCAGCGATCGGTAACAGGCATTGGCATGATCGTAAATCAAGAAAGGTTCTTTGATTTGATATTTCGTTTCCAGTAGCGTATAAATTTTTATGGCTTCCAGGTATTTTTTTTCCGCATAGCGGTCCTTCACAGCTGTTTTCAATTCATTCACTTCATTGGTGTAGAAGAGAAAAGAAAATAAAGAAGTAATCGATATAGCGAGGATGAATTTCATGCAGGTTAGATTGTCATGGTTTTAACGGTAATGACAATATCCATGACCATAAATAAAACGGATAATACCAGAAAATAAAAGTATTTATTGATAGAAGTATGCGCATTATCTTTTTTCTGATCCAGGCCGGGAAGGGATGCGCTGTATTTCGCTAATTGTTCGTATTCGTGCGCCTCAAAATAAGCGCCTTTGAGGTCATTGGCCAATTGTTTCAATCCTTCTCTATCCAGTCTGGTCATGACTTTTTTGCCTTGCTCATCGTTCACGTATGTTTTGCCTAGAGGAATTGGTGTTGGAATACTGGAGCCGGTACCAACCACTATGAAATGGTAGGGGAGTTTTCTCAAAGATAAAACGGTAGATCGGGGGATTTCAGTATGAAATTCACCATCGGTAAGGAGCAAGACGATTGAGGAGTTGCGAATTTGATTGTCTTCTTTAGACTTCGCATATAGTTCGTTGTACAGGTCTGAAAAAACGGTTCGTGCATTGGTGCCAGGATGGGCAAACAAATGGGTAGAAAGCTGCCCGGCAAAGAGTTTGAAGGCATCCCGATCGGAGGTCAGCGGGCATAATGTTTGTACCGCCGGAGCAAAAGCGGAGAGTGCAAACAAATCATTCGGATATTGGTCGAATAATGTAAATACAACTTTTTTGGCTTCATCCAGGCGGGAAGGCGGTACATCCTGAGCAGCCATCGAAAGCGAAACATCAACATAGACCAACCAGTTTTTAGAGGACAGCGTTTGATCTTGTTTGATATAGCCAAAGGATGGACCGAGTAAAGCGATGATCGCACACACAAGCACCAGACTGCGCAGCACAAACTTGATGTACACGCGTGTGTGAGGAAAAGTCTTCAGATGTATAGCAATCGTATTGAGCTTATACAGGTAAATGGCACCAAACAAAAGGAAGAGTGCCCCTGCAATCCATTCCTGCCAGCTCAGGGAATAAATCCAAATCATGCATTGAATTTAGTAATTATCGGGAGAGTAAGAGGATTAATTGTAAAAAAAGGAGAGGTAGACTTTCAAGTCTGAACAGGATAGGGTAAAGATTTGGGCGTGTCCCCGCTATCGTACATCAGGGTTAATCAGACATTCGCTAGCGGGGTCGGGCTATCCGCTGCAAGTCCTCGCTCAGATCTGACTGTAATACTATATATAATTATCCGTGCTCGCTGTGGGCTTTCCGCTGCTATCCCTCACGCAAGTCCAATTGTTTCGATTAATAACTTTCTTTTTGACCTGACAACTAAGACAATATAGAAAACATTGAAAATTTTGTAAAATAGCCTTGTTTCTTCAAAAGAGATGCCTATATTTGCATCCACTTCAAAAAAGGAGAGGTGACTGAGAGGCCGAAAGTAGCCGTTTGCTAAACTGCCGTACGGGTTAAACCGTACCGAGGGTTCGAATCCCTCCCTCTCCGCATAACACTTTAGAAGTCAAGAGCAGAGGGCTCTGGATGAAAAGAAAATTAAAGATAATAATAGTTCGGGGTGTAGCGTAGTCCGGTCATCGCGCCTGGTTTGGGACCAGGAGGTCGCAAGTTCGAATCTTGCCACCCCGACATAATGCCTCCCAAGGCAAGTTAAAAGCCCGCAAATCATATGATTTGCGGGCTTTTTCTTTTTTATTCAATCAATATAAAACAAGTTTTTTCAACTGGTATGTGCCCTATTAGGTGCCCAAAAAAATGTATTACATTCGGGGCTCTAATGGATCTTAATAATATGAAATTCAAGTTATTAAGCAATTTTATTTAGTTCGTTTTACGCCCTTTTGCTATGTGTTATTTAATATGCATTCGGCTGGGGCACTTTACTAAAATCAAATTCACATAAACCGTTGAAATGCTTATGAACTCAAACACTTTTGGAATCATCTTCTATCTCCGCAAGTACAAAGCGAAAGATAACAAAGCACCGATCTACGCGCGTATCACAGTAAATGGACTTCGCGCAGAATTCTCTATGAAAAGAGATATTGAAATGTCGAGCTGGAATTCAAGTAAAGGAATGGCTAAGCCCAGCAAAGAAGAATTTAAATCCTTGAATAACTACCTAGAACAGATCCGTGCTAGACTTGTGGAGTGTTACCAAACTTTGCAGTTAGAGCGAAAGCTAATCACCGCGGAGGCTATTAAGAATAAGTTTCTTGGGAATGAGGAAAAGCAACATTCGCTAATAAGCCTTTTTAACTATCATAATATTACTCTCAAAGATACGCTTGAATGGGGAACGATGAAAAACTATGGCACTACCCAGAAGTACGTTGAGCTTTTCCTTAAAGAAGAAAAAAAGACATCTGATATCTTTCTTTCACAGTTAAACTACAAGTTCATCAAAGACTTCGAACTATTCTTAAAATCACATAAACCGAAGGACCATCAAAAACCCTGCGGACAAAATACAGCCATGAAACACATCGAACGTTTCAGAAAGATCATGAACATGGCTGTGAAG
>JACMQM010000204.1 GCA_014376985.1 Cytophagaceae bacterium
ATCTGTCAACTATACTTACATATGTATTACATTTAATAACTAAACCGAACGTACGATGACAACCGACTCCAATTCTATCATCCTTGACGAAAATGCCATTGAGCACCTGCGCATTGCCAGAAAATGGAGTAATTTTCTTTCAATCATCGGAATCGTGATTATTGGAATTATGCTGATCGCTATGGTCGGAATTTTGATTTTGGCATCACGTTTTCCTCAGGATGAGCTTGTGAGATTCACAGCTTTATCACAGATGTTGCCGCTCGTTGTCATGTTGTTAATTTACGGCATCCCCATTTATTATCTCTACCAGTTTGGGAAGCATTCTAAAATTGCAATCAATAACCATGATTCAGAAGCAATCAGCCTGGCGTTTAAATATCTTAAACTGCATTACCGGTTTATGGGTATTCTTGTTATCGTCGTCTTTGTCTTGTATTTCGCAGTGATTATTATTTTCATGTCGGGATTCCCGTTTTTTTCATCGATGATGAACAGGTAAGTTACATCCCGAGTTTTATTTTTGACACAAGGTATGATGTAGGGCCAGCACTATGTGTATTTTAAAAGAACTGGCATGGCGCCTATTTTTTAACGCAAAGAACGCAAAGGTTGTCGCCCGCCCGGCTTAGATTATGGACGGCAGGCAGTTGTACTTTGCCAACGATGCGTTTTAAAATATTCGACTTGCTCTCCGTCCAACCTGGTAACCTGCCTACCAGACAAGCAGGCTGACACTTGTTAATTGGCAACTCCTCCCGGATTATACAAAATTACTCAACTGATTACCAACATATTAATCTAAAAAACACAAATAACTAACAATTTAGTTGTATAACTAAACTATTAGTTATAACTTGGTATTACCGATTCGAATCAGGTATAACAGAACGTATTTTATTAGATGTCACATGGAGATAAAAGAATTAACCAAAGCAGAAGAACAGATCATGCAGGTATTGTGGGATCTGGAGAAGGCGTTTGTAAAGGACGTGGTAGATCAGCTGCCCGAACCTAAGCCCGCTTACAATACGGTATCCACGATTATCCGCATACTGGAAACCAAAGGCTTTATAGATCACGAAGCCTTCGGCAAAAGCCATCGCTACTTCCCTTTGATTAGCATTAGCGAATATAGAAGCTTTGCAACCGGGAAATTGCTGAGCGGCTATTTCGACAATTCGGTGGAAAATATGTTTTCCTTTTTTGTCAAAGAGAAAAAGCTGGACTTGAAAGAAGCGGATGAGATCCTGAAACTGATTGAAAAACTTAAAAAACATGAGTCATGAACGGCTTGAATTATCTTTTACAGACCAACCTGTACCTGCTGCTCTTTATGGGCTTTTATGTACTGGTATTGAGGAAAGAAACCTTTTTCAGACAGAACCGTTTCTTCCTGAACACAAGCATATTCCTATCGTTTTTAATCCCCTTTATTAATTCCGACTGGTTCCGCGAGCTTTTCATCACACAGAAAGTACGTGAAGCAGCAATTATGCCCACTCAAATGATGTATGACACCATTATTGTGGGAGTAAATGAAGAAGCCTTATCCCTATCCGTAACAGATGTGATATTTTGGATTTATGCTTCTGGTGCGATTTTCTTATTGCTACGTTTTCTGATAAGGCTCATTTTTCTTAAATCAAAGCTCAAACCTGAAAAGGGTGCGGCATTTTCATTCTTCAAAATGCTGGTGGTTGACCGCAACATGCCAAAAGCAGAAACTGTTATCGGGCATGAAAAAGTTCACATGAGGGAGTGGCATTCTGCTGATATCATTTTCATTGAGCTTGCCGCGATAGTCAACTGGTTTAACCCGGTGATGTATCTCTACAAAAAAGAGATCAGACACATCCACGAGTTCATTGCCGATGAAGAAGCAGCCAGACTTATGCAAAGTAAGTCCGACTACGCCATGCTCCTCTTCAGTAATACGCTAGGCTTTGACCCGCTTCACTTGAGTAATAATTTTTTCAATAAATCATTATTAAAAAGACGAATTCTTATGTTACACAA
>JACMQM010000205.1 GCA_014376985.1 Cytophagaceae bacterium
AGGTAGAAGAGTAGATTTCCGTAATACAATCATCATCATGACTTCTAATATTGGGGTAAGAGATTTGAAAGATTTCGGAGCCGGTATAGGATTCAGTACTCAGTCTCGTAAAGAGAATATGGACGACATGATGAAAGGCACGATTCAAAATGCACTTCGTAAAGCATTTTCTCCTGAATTCTTAAACCGTTTAGATGATGTGATCGTCTTCAACAGTTTGGAAAGATCGGATATTCATAAGATCATTGAAATCACATTAAAACATGTGTTCGCAAGAATCTTAGCGTTGGGTTACAATATTGAGTTGACAGAAAAAGCGAAGGACTTCTTAGCAGATAAAGGTTTTGATCCTAATTATGGTGCGAGACCTTTAAATAGAGCGGTACAAAAATACTTAGAAGATCCTGTAGCAGAAGAAATCCTTAAAGGAGATCTTCAATCTGGTGATATCATTGTAGCAGATTACGATGGAACAAGTGAAGAACTTAACTTGGTTATCAAGGACAAGACGCCTCAAAAAACAGATGAAAAATAAAAAAAAGCCCTCACTCGTGAGGGCTTTTTTTATGCGTCTTAATTTTGATTTGGAATGACTACAGTAAAAGAAGTTCCTTCTCCCAGAACGCTTTCCAAAGAGATTGTACCATTCAGTTTCCCGATTACTTCCTTCGTTATATATAATCCTAAGCCAGATCCTTTAGGTCTTTCAGATGCTCTGTAAAACATATCAAACACATGGTTTACCAATGATGCATCTATCCCTATTCCATTGTCAATAAATTTAATGACTACATGATGCTCGTCCGATATAACTTTGATTTTCAGTACGGACCACTCTTTTTCATCGTCATAATACTTTAAAGCATTAGAAAGTAAATTATTTAGCACGATCCGGATTCTTAAGCTGTCTCCCAAAAAAGGACTTTGCTGATCGACCTCCATACTGATGTGCACTCTGCTTGAGTCATCACCACAAGGCCTGTTGAGTTCAATGCATTGATCTATTAATGCTCTAAATTCTATTTCTTCAATCAGAAGGCCTACCCTGTAATTTCTTGAAAAATCTATAAGACTTGTAACATAGTCATCCAGCCTTCTAAGACTTTTCTCTTTTAGTAAATTATAATACAAAACTTTCTCAATGCTAGTCTCTCCCTTACTTAATTCTATTAAACCAAGAGATGAGGCTAAAGGAGCTCTCAAATCATGGCTCACACTGTATACAAAACGATCCAGTTCATCATTAATCTTTTGAAGCTCTATATTTTGCTTGTTTAAATCCTCAACGACATGTTCAAATTTCTTTTCTGATCGTTTACTAGATTTTATGATAATGAATACCATGTAATGACAAAAGACTAAAACTCCGATGATATTAAATTCAGCTACCAATTTGATTTGATCAGCATTGTAATTATCTATTTTCAATAGAGAAAAATCTGTGGCAAAAAGTATAGCAATGAAAATAATCGGATGGCAAATATGGAAATAGTAGAGGTAATTATTTTTATAATCTACTATAAACGGAGTACCAAATATCAGTGGAATATAAAAGAGGAATACAAGAGAATCAAAACCTAGCTGAGAACTTTGAATAAATAAAAGGATGCTCAGTAAAATTGCCAAAGCACTACCGGCAAACTCTATATGTCCTTTTCTATTGAAATAATAAAAAACACCAATCGTACATACCGTCAATACAATTACGGCAATACTTTCCCAAATCAAAAAATAAAAATCCGGTAAAGATGTAGTAATAATAACTAAAGCAGATAATTTCATCAGTGTTGTCAGCAGCTCCTGACGCTCTTTGAGCGTCGTAAGTTGAGTCAGCCCAACGTCTGATTTTTCTATCATGCTTTATACTCTTTTATGGCATCTACAAATGCTTTTACCATGTATCTATCCGTGTCAGGATATAAACCGTGACCTAAATTGGCAATGTAACGTTGAGTACCAAATGCATCCAACATTTTCTTTACTTCTAATTCTATTCCACTTTTGTTCTGATACAATGCGCAAGGATCCAAATTTCCTTGCAGCGTTTTACTTGACCCAATGATTTCCCTCGATTCTACCGCATCCATGGTCCAGTCCAATCCTATGACATCACATTTCATTTTTGCAAAGGGAGCTCGTGCTGAGAATGCACCTTTTGCAAAGACAGTAAGTGGCACAATATGATTTAATTCGTTACAAATACGTTCTATGTAAACTAAAGAAAATTCATTATACTGTTCAGGGCTTAAAATATTCGCCCATGAATCAAATACTTGAAGCATATCTGCACCCGCAGCTACTTGGCCTTTCAGGTATGCAATTGTTGCATCCGTAATTTTATTAAGTATAAGTTTTGATTTTTCCGGTTCTGTGTAAAGAAAACGTTTGGCTTTAGAAAACGTTTTTGATCCTTGTCCTTCGATCATGTAAGCAAAAATTGTCCAGGGTGCTCCTGCAAAACCAATTAAAGGAACTCTGCCATTCAAATTTTTCTTTGTTACACGAATAGCTTCGTATACATACTCCAGTTCATGTGCCGCTTCAGCTCCCAAAAGCGCAGCGATGTCGCGATCGTTCTCGATTGTTTTTGGAAAGAACGGACCACGGTTTTCCTGCATCTCATAAGGTAAACCCATCGCCTCTGGTATCACTAGAATATCTGAGAAAATGATAGCTGCATCTACGCCTAATATATCAACAGGCTGTATGGTAACTTCTGCCGCTAAATCAGGAGTCATGACAAGTTCTCTAAAACCCGATAATTTCTCTCTTACTGCTCTATACTCCGGCAAAATCCTGCCCGCCTGACGCATTAGCCACACCGGCACTCGTTCTACCTTCTCTCCTCTCGCTGCGCGCAAGATCAAATCATTTTGTAATGCCATGTTCTTTACTAATTAAATATCTGTCAGAGACACGATGCATCGTGTCTCTAACTACAATTAAACGATTACATTATCTTTATTCGCCGCTTTCCATTTTTTAATTCTTTCCAATGCTTCCTGTATGTTGGATTTAGCCACACACAATGAAGCTCTCATATAACCTTTGCCATTTGAACCGAATATTTCACCTGGTGTAAAAAACACAGAGGCTTCATATAAAAGACGGTCAACAAAAGCGGGAATATCAGGTATGGCTTGTGGATTCTTAGGTTTGGCCCATAAGAATAGTCCTACTTGCTTTTCATCGAATTCAAAATCCAACAAACGTAGTATCTCTTCGATCAATACTCTACGTTCTGCATACTCGCCATTGCGCAAAGCATGCCATTCTTCAGTATTGTCAAATGCTTTAATAGCAGCTTTCTGAAGACCTAAAAACATACCCGAATCAATATTAGATTTCACAGTCAATACGGCATCCAAATATTCTTTTTTGCCGAGTATCATACCGATTCTCCAACCGGCCATGTTATGAGACTTACTCAACGAATTAAGTTCTACAGCAACATCTTTTGCACCTTCTAGAGACAAAATAGAAAATGGGTTTTTCTTATTCAGAACAAGACTATAAGGATTATCAAAAGCCAACAATATTCTTTTACGTTGTGCAAACTTCACCAACTCCTGTAATTGCACAGGATCAGCTTCCGCACCTGTGGGCATATGAGGATAGTTGACCCACATGATCTTCACTTTAGAAAGATCTTCTTTTTCTAAGCTCTCAATATCTGCATGCCAGTTGTGCGCTTCACTCAAATTGTAATAGCGGATGTGAGCACCTACAATATTGGAATTGGAAGAATAGGTTGGATAACCAGGATTAGGAACCAATACTTCATCGCCCGGGTTTAAAAAAGCCATGGACAAATGAAGTATTCCTTCTTTTGATCCCATGAGAGGCAAAACTTCTGTATTCGGATCTACCGTTACATTATACGTACGCGCATAAAACTTCGCAATCGATTCACGTAATTCCGGTACTCCACGATAAGGCTGATATCCATGAGAAGATGCGGCTCTGGCTGTTTCTACCAATGCATCTACAGAAGCCTCTGATGGCGGTAAATCGGGACTGCCTATACCAAAACTAATAATCTTTTTACCATCTTTGTTTAGACGAGCAATCTCTTCTAATTTTTTTACAAAATAATATTCTTTTACCCCGTTAAGACGGTTGGCCACCGGTATAATCATCGATCATTTCTCCTTTTTTGTATTCGCCTAATATTTTCAAATCTGTAACAATGGAATTAATTCCAATGCTTCTCTTAAAATCATCGTAGTTGTTCCACTCACAATCTACGTAAAAAGTATACTCATTCGGTTTGCCTATAATGGGTAAAGATTGAATTTTCGTCAAGTTGATTTTATTGTCTACTATAATTTTCAACACTTCTGCTAAAGCACCTACTTTATTGGGTAATTGAAAACTCAATGTGGCCTTGCTAGCACCCTCTACTTTACTTTTTTTCTCTCTTGAAAGTACAAAAAACCGAGTAAAATTTTGCTTCACCGTTTCTATCCCTTCCGCCAATAATTCCATTTTGTAATAATTGGCAGCATAAAGGCTGGCAATCGCTGCCCAATCCCTATGACCACTTTCTTTCACATACTTTACGGCATCAGCTGTATCGTAATATTCTTCTTTTTCTATGCCGGGATGCTTGTACAGGAAATCTTCACATTGTAGTAAAGCCATGTAGTGAGACATGACCTTGTTTAATTCAGGTAATTTAGTGCCTGGATGCCCAACAAGGTTCATTTTAATGCGCAACTGCACTTCACCGATAATCGCAAAATCATATTCTTTAAGCAGAGCATAATTTGGAAGAATACTACCTGCAATGGAATTTTCAATCGCCATTAAAGCAAAATCTATAGCGCTATCGTTTTTAAGCTTTTCACACAGCATTCTGAATGTCTCACATTCTATAGTAGTAATATCTTCTCCAAAATGAATTCTGGAGGCAATATCGTGAAAGGAGGCCCTACCTCCCTGAATAGCAACTTTCATGGAAATCTATAATGTGAGCTACAAAAATACGGCTTATTAATCAATTGTACACAACGGCTTTCAGGCCAGAAGCGAGAAAAAATAAAAAAATCATCTTAAATGGTAATTATTTGTTGGTAAAATGAGAGATCACATAATCAACTGTAAAGAAAACAGCGCACATTCCTCCTATGAAAAGTGCCATGAATACAAAAAGACCTAAATAAGACTCTGAAGGCACATTATTTACGATATCTCTCAACAAGTTTAGTAACATAGCTTTGAAAAGTTTTAGCGGTTATTTGAAAGTTTATACTATTCCCCGGCCAAAAGTAATCACTAAATGGAAAAAAACAAAAACTTATTGAAAATGTAATAGTTATCTTAAAAAACTCTGCGGATTTCGTCTTTTAGGTATTTCAATGCCGGTGCTGTCGGTTCCTCGTTGCGATCAGACTGGATTTCGAAGACTTTTCTGGCCAATTCTATTCCCCTAACATCCGGAGGCAAGACACTAGCGGCCATATTTATAGTTGAGACGATGTCTTCCATGGATTTTTTGATCAAAACCCATGTTTGGTCACTCATATAAACTTGCTGTGATAAATTATGCTGAAATTCATTTCTTATCTCAGTCAAAAGAACTTGCTGAAACTGGACGACGTTATAAGAAGGATCATTCACTCTCACGATAAGATGTGAAAGTGAAATACGCTCCAGAAACAAACTCATTCGTTCATAGGCTTGCAAACGAATAGGAAGAATAATCTCAGTATTCTTTACTTTCATTTCGATCAATCGACGTTCAAAATCCTTGGTCAAAAAAGCTTTTACCACTAAAAACATAGCATATAAAATCATTCCCGCAGGAAGTACAATTTTCAACAAGTCACCAAGAAGTTGTTCCATAAATCTCTTTTCTACAAATTTATAACTTTAACTCAGATTACACATTAAGACAACACGATTCATTCCAATCATTATTGTTAAAAACCGAATGATTAAAAGATTGGAATGATACAAATGGTCTAAAGATTATTCTAATTATATAACAAATAAACAAAATAGTGAGCGAATTACCCTTTCTATTGTCTGCCTCTGCTTTACACGAATTAGAGTCTATTCTTCTTTCGAAGAAAATACCCGAGGGATATGGGGTACGGTTGGGTATTAAAGGCAGTGGTTGTGCAGGGGTTAGTTATGTTATTGGTTTTGATATAGAATCAGAAGGAGATAAAGTATATCAAAATGGTGCACTCAATTTCTTAATAGCCAAAAAACATCTGCTTTATATCAGCGGTCTGTGTATCGATTTTGTTGACACGAACGAAGAAAGAGGGTTTATTTTTGAGCATCAATCTTTTTAAGGTATTGCCTAAAAAGGTTCTTCTGATTCTATGACCACAGCGGATGCCTTACAGGGAGCTCCTATGGGAGGATTCATTTTTTGAATATTTACTCTTACTAGATTTGCATCAGGAAAGTTTTTCCATATTTTTTTATGAATGGAAAGAGCCACTGTTTCTAAGAGTTTGCTCACAATTTTCATTTCATCCGCAGCAATCTGATATAAAATAGAATAATCAGGAGTCTTGTCTATGTTGTCTTCCAAAGGAAGACGAGAGAGAGGGAAGCGAACACACAAATCAAGGATAAAAGTATTTCCTGCTTGTTGTTCATAATCATGCACCCCATGAAAAGCATGAAACTCTATTCCTTCAAGCTTGATTTCATAACTCATATGTTATCAAAGAAAGAAGTACTCTCACTATTTTTCACAGACGGAGTAGGTTTTACTTCCGCAATGACATTGGTCTGATCTTCTATTTGTTTTAAGGGTGCAGGTTCTTCAACCTGTTTTGGTAATTCTATTTTTTTTCCTGTATCGGATAAACTTTTGATTTGCTTTATTTTTTTATCCACTGAATTCGAAACTGGTTTGTCGACATAACGCTGCGCCTTCTGACTAAAATCAGCGGTTATAGATTGTATGTCGTGCAAAAGGTTATCTCTAAGGTTTTGAATTTCCTGGAATTCTCTTTGCATTTTTTGAACATCGTCCTGCAACTCTGAAAAATAATATTTAGACTGCATCTCTGCTTCTTCAACCATAGCCCGGGCTTTAGACCTAGATTCGTTTAAGATTGCTTCGGAATTCATTTGTGCCTCACGTACATGCAGCTCTGCCGATTTGTTAGCTTGTTCCACTAAACTAGCTCCGGTATCTTCCGCCGTTTTTAATGTTCTAAATAAAGAGTGTTCAACTTCACGCAATCTTGAAGCTTCTTGTTCAGAGTGCTCCAATCGCTTACGAAGGTCTTTGATTTCATCATTGGCTCTCTCCCATTCCTGAGAAAGCGCTTGAAGAAATGCATCTACTTCTTCTTTATCGTATCCACGAAATGTTTTTTCGAAATCTTTTTGTCTGATTTCTAATGGTGTAATTTTCATGTCTATCTAATTTTATATGACATCACAACAAAATTATGAACAGGACCACCGGGAATTAAATTTTCAAATTCCAAACAGATACATTTCTATCATCGCTTCCTGATACAATGTACCCATTATATTTTGTCCATAAAACCTTATTGACCGAAGTTCCATGACCGGCATGTCTTGCCTTATCGATTACCTTCAGTAATTGGAATACCTTTGCATCCCATATTTTTATGGACTTATCCATGCTACAAGTTACAAAATATCTCCCATCAGGACTGTAGGCCACATCATTTATTGCATACATGTGGGCAACTATAGATTGTTGCAAGGCATAACCGGCATTCACGTTCCAGACCTTTAACCGTGCATCACGGCTTCCACTTAGGAGTTGTTTTCCATCGGGTGAATAAGCCAAGGTAAAGATAGAATTATCATGCGCGGCAATTTCCATTAACAGCTTCCTATCAGATAACGAAACTATACGAATGTAATTGTCACTATAGCCTATTGCCAGGTGCATTCCATCAGGACTGACAGCCAAAGCTCGAGCACTTTTTTCACTGAACTTAAGACGTCCTACGA
>JACMQM010000206.1 GCA_014376985.1 Cytophagaceae bacterium
AATGCAATCAAATCGAGAATAATTCCCTTTTCGTTGCCTTTTTCATCAGTGATATAGTTAATGCCTTCGACCATAGAAAAGTTGTAAGTATCAGATTAAAAGTTGTAAGTTACAAAATGTCGATGCCTGAAGCTACCTCTATTTTGTCAGACTTTGATTTCATGTGTATAAAGCGATTGAAGTCGGATATGGTTGCCGCAAGAATGCTGAGTTGAACCAGTAAAAGGCGGAAATCGCCGGCCCAGGTTTCGTCAGGTTTTATTGAGTTAAAACATGAGTAATAACAGCAACGCTATTGATTATCTTCTGTCTTTCAGCCATTCCATAACAGGCATTATCATAGTATTCCGGGTCATAGTATGACAACTTCTTCATCTTGCCGTTATTGAGAAGTACGAACTCATACGTAAATGAATTATATATACGGTATTTTTCAAGACAGAATAAGGGAATGTCGCTTTCATTCTCCATTGTAAAAAGATCATTTTGAATAAACGTATCCCAAACAAGCTGTAGGGATTTCACCGTCAAATTTAGCGGCTTTAAATTTTTAGAATTTGCTGAGTAATTGTATGCTGAAAGGATCTTGGCGTTTTTGAGCAGCACAAAATAGTCGGATTTTTCATTAACCGTGTCTGAAAGTCTCAAACGGAAGGAAATTACATAATCATTCGAAGTATAAAGGTTACGAAGAAAGCTATCTACATTTTCGGGTTTGGCCTCCTCACCATTTTCTATAAGAGAGACATGCTGCGCAAGCAGGGGAAGGGAAATACAAAATAAAAGGAAGACAAAGTAGACCTTCACCTTAATTGCTTTTTAAGATTTAAAACGTCGTTCACTTTTTTACTCCCCAGCCAAAGAACCGTATTGGTGATTTGCTTTAAGATCACTTTGCTACCTGAATCATTTATTTGGAGAAGCTTCAAAGGGTCCCCAAGGTCTGGTATGGCGGGGTGTAGGTTATTCAACTTTCAATACCGCTGAAGTTCGTACCCCGGTATTATTTCATACGCCCGGAACCGGGAAGTATTATGACAATGGGCTATTGGATATCAATAGAACTCTCAATTGCTTCCAGAGGCATATCAGAATCATACTCTAAAATAGCCAGCATCGAGTATTTGCCCTTAGGAACAGTGGGAGGAATTTGTAATTTTACAATTCTTTTGCCATCCGGAAAAATAGGGAACTCTAATTCATCGAGTTTAACCTCTTCCCCATTTGATAAATTTGTTAGTAAAAGGCGCGCCTTACACTCCAGCATAGCTTTGCCTGTATTGATCAAACTGAAATTGTAAACATTCTTCTCAATTTTGTCAGGCTCTAAAGCGACGGCCCTGGCTTCCTTGATATTTAACGCCACCGGAGTTTGATATACATGTATACCAATACGGTACACTTCCCGAATCGTAGCTTTCATTTTAGCATCTTTCCCATCCGCCCCGGTCTGCTCCAAAACATTCTGAATGAAGATCATCGACCATTTCATTTGACTTACTTCCTTAATATCTGTAGGCGCAGTTAAGGTAACCCGGACATCTTTGGATTTTTGAGGCTCTATTTCAACCAATGAATTATCAAATGCTATCCATTTAGAACATGAACGTTCTGTTGTTCCTGGGGGGAAGTATTTATGTCCCCCAATGCTGTCCCTTATCCAATCCCCTAATGTTAACTGATAGGCTTGTTTCTTATCAGAAAGGTTTGTAATAGTAATTATCTGTGTCGAGATTCCACCGGCATTAGCACTGAAGCTTAATATGGTAGGATTTACATTGATGCGCTGAGCTGTTGCCGTTGTTGCAAACAGCATAACCAAACTAAAGCAAGCATATATAAAATGTTTTTTTAACATTTCCATGTATTGTAATCTATAAAAGTTAATTCAACACTTTGCGTGTAAAAACTTTACTCCACAAAAGAATTTGCAATTTAGTAAATAATATACGTTCTTTTCAAAGAATTATTTTATACCGTCGAAAACATTTTTCTTAAAAATGCGTATTGTACCCAGGTTGACTAATTGAAGTATATTTGTCTGGCATCTTCTTTGTCCTTTACAATGTGTATATTCATTTGTTTTTGCTCCTAACTGACTGATCAAGCGTGAAAAGATTTTACTTTCTATTCTTAATATCATTTACCACTACTATTGAAGTAAGTGCACAAATCGAGCCTGCATTGCCAAGTGTTTGCCTTAATAATGGGCCCAATAACAAAAACAACATGACGGTTACCGGAAATACTACGTTCACGTTCGCTAATTTGGCAGAGTTCGATGCCAGCCAATCCTCTAATACCATCACGATAACCGTTGCCTCTTCACAAAAATATAAACTGTATATTGCTGGTGTCATGACAGCTGTTACTGCATCAGCAACCAATACTGCAATACCTATTAATACTTTTACCATAGCATCTACTAACCGCGGTACTTCTCCTGCTACTATAACCCTGTCAAATTCCTATTTGGAGGTGGCTGATTTCCCTAGCAGTACCACTGGTCTCAGTCACACGCTAACGATCACCAGAAATACTTTAAACACATTCTCACAGGAGCCGGGTAATCACACCCTGACCCTTCATATACGTTATTGTCAGTATTAGGCCATGTTATGTAAAAGATCATATTTATTCCTTCTGGTGGTTCTCGCGGCTCACATGACCCTTTTTGGGCAAACGAGGTACCTGGTAAAAACAGTCGCAATAACGATTCCTACAGTTTTAGATCTTCAGATTGTTTCAGGAGCTAACCCGGTTGTGGATTTTAATGTAACAAGTAAAATTGATAATGGAATTGAACTTTTGGGGGCTACAACATTTACTTATCGTTCTAATAAAGCATGGTTTGTGACTATAAAAGCTGGTAGCGCCGATTTCACAGGAGGTGTCTCCGGGTCTCCTATGCCAGCATCAGTAATACGTTTTAGATTGAACGGAACTGTGGCTCCCTATACACCTCTGTCAAATATAGAACAATCACTTTTGGCAAATAGCGGGTCTAAAAATGCACGAGGTATTGGTACGGAAAGCATCGATTTTCAAATAGATCCTGGTTATAATTACCCTCCTGCCCAAAACTATAGTCTCCAGGTTATCTATACGATCAGCAATCTTTGACGTAACGTGACATCACAAACCAGCTTAATTAAAGCTTTAGGCCATTAATCATACCGTCAGCTATTACCCATTATTCCCCATTACGGGGTTTTATTACTCAAAACGTAACTTTAAAAATTCTTCTCCGTAGAAGGAGGAGTGAAATTTAACAGAATTCTTTTATTTCTTCTCCTGATTGCTCCTACCAGCATTTGCCTGGCACATGAACCTGTTTCACCTACAAATACTGCAAATTCAAGAATTACTGTTCGCATCCCAGCTTTCGCGATTATTACACTTGCAGATAACAATTCGAAAAGCATCTCTTACAATTCACCCACTAACTCGAAAAAAGCGGAATTGTCTCAGGCAAAATCTACGGGTGAGGTAATTTCAAATAAAAAATGGTCTGTCAACGTTTTGAGGGAACAAAGTTCTCCAAATGCATATTCTTCTAATAATTTTTCTAAGATAAATCATGCCTCATCGAAAGAACAATCAGTTACTATGATTTATGTAACCAGCATGAATTAAGGGATTAAATTTGTTTCACATCAGTTTATTGATTTCAGATTTGTCTTCCTCATTTTTAATCTGAAAGTAGAGCACTCGAGGGCAAAGTCACAGCCCATTACATCTTATCCCGTAGCGTCATTTGTTCCACAAAATAATCAGCAATCTCTTTCAAGTTTTTCAAATGCGAACCGCTTCTCTTATTTTATCTCTAGTGCTAGCTATTAGTTCAAAAACGGGGATTAACTTCCTAACTTATTCCCCAAACACCCTATTAATTCCCCACTTCTATTCCTCAACTTTTAATTAATACGGGATTATGACCTCTTAAAGGCCTATTTTCTATTTGGTATAGCGATTGAATAGTTTATAATACGGAACGTTAATAAAAATCTTCCCTGACAATTAAAAAGACAAACATGAAAAAGTTAATATTATCTGCCTCTTTACTTATAGCCTTAATAGCTGGATCGAATTCTCTTCAAGCACAAGTACTTGGTCCTGCTGCTCCAACAGGAACTTTCGCAGTTAAAATT
>JACMQM010000207.1 GCA_014376985.1 Cytophagaceae bacterium
TGGGTTACAGAAGGTGTGGAGCATGGTAAAGGTGTAGCCATTTCCATGCGTGATCGCTTAATTCCCCGTAAAACATGGATCAATACACTAATAAGTTTGGCAAAAGAATCAGGAATTCCATTCCAGCTGGAAGTAGAAGGTATTGGCTCCAGCGATGCCAGAGAACTGCAATCTTCTCCTTATCCGTTTGATTGGTGTTTTGTTGGAGCCCCTGAGTCCGGGGTGCATAGCCCTCGCGAAAAAGTGTATAAAGCCGATATAGAATCAATGATTGCACTTTATGGCTATTTTATGGAAAAACTGTAGTGGGAATGAGAAATCTGAAATCTGAAATCAGAGATCAAAAAAGGGAAAAGCTTTTAGTTTTCAGATCTCAGATTTCAGATTTCAGATCTCTAACTTTCCATGTATGTATTTTCTGAAAAATAACTGCTTCAATCCCATTAGATTTTGTATTTTTGTCCCCTCATAAATTTATTCTAAGCTATGTTAAACATTGTTTTGTTTGGCCCTCCGGGAGCCGGAAAAGGTACTCAAAGTGAAAAAGTGATTGCTAAGTATGCTTTAACACACCTTTCCACAGGAGATATTTTCAGAGAAAATATTGCGAACGGTACTGACCTGGGGCAAAAAGTAAAAGAATACACAGAGAACGGTTTACTCGTTCCGGACAGTGTAACCATTGACATGTTGAAGTCTGCTATGGATGGGCACAAAGCGGCCAAAGGATTTATCTTCGACGGTTTCCCAAGAACAGTTGGTCAAGCGGAAGCATTGGACAGTATGCTAGCGGCATCAGGATCCAAAATCTCTACAGTAGTTGCATTGGATGTCAACGAAGGAGAATTGAAAAAGAGAATAGAAGAAAGAAAGAAAGTATCGAACCGTGCAGATGACGAGGAGTCTAAAGTGTTGAAACGTATCGATGAATATTTCAGCAAAACTGTTCATGTATTACCTTATTACGAAAAACAAGGCAAGCTGCACAAGGTAAATGGTATCGGAAATATCGATCAGATATTTACTTCCATTACGGATGTGATTGATGCAGCAAAATAAATACAAGTAGGAGGGAGAAGTTGTAAGTGATAAGTAACAAGTTTACTTAAACTTATTACGACTAACCACTAACGACTAACCACTAACCACTACAAAATTGGCTTCATCGAACTTTATAGATTACGTTAAAATTTACTGCAAATCAGGAGCTGGCGGTGCCGGCTCTTCGCATTTTCTCAGAGACAAACACAGTGCATTAGGTGGCCCGGACGGCGGTAACGGCGGACATGGCGGACACATCATGCTCAAAGGAAATACGCAGTTGTGGACATTGTTGCACTTGAAATACCGTAAACACGTTTTGGGAACAGATGGACAAAATGGCTCTCCTGCACGAAGAACGGGTTCGGACGGAGAAGATGAAATTTTGGAAGTGCCTTTGGGTACGATCGCCAAAGACGCAGAAACGGGTGAAGTCCTGATGGAAATCACACAGGAAGGACAAATGGAAATTCTTGTCCCTGGTGGTCTTGGAGGTTTAGGAAATGAGAATTTCAAGTCGTCTACCAATCAGGCTCCGCAATATGCTCAACCCGGACAGCCTGCACAGGATCGAATCATTGTTCTTGAATTGAAAGTATTAGCAGATGTAGGTCTTGTAGGTTTTCCTAATGCAGGTAAATCAACTTTGCTTTCTGTTGTATCGGCTGCTAAACCTGAAATAGCAGATTACCCTTTTACTACTTTAGTTCCAAACTTAGGAGTAGTGCAGTACCGCGATTATAAGTCGTTTATCATGGCGGATATTCCCGGTATCATCGAAGGAGCCGCAGAGGGCAAAGGATTGGGAACCCGCTTCCTGAGGCACATTGAACGCAATTCCATTTTGTTGTTCATGGTTCCCGCCGATTCAAAAGACATCGCGAAAGATTATGAAATTCTATTGGGAGAACTGCAAAAGTATAATCCCGAACTTCTTCATAAAAAACGAATACTTGCCGTTTCTAAGTCCGATATGCTAGACGATGAATTGGAAGAGGCCATGAAAAAGGAATGCCCTAAAGGGATTCCTGTAATATTCATCTCTTCTGTAACAGGTAAAAACCTTCAACCACTCAAGGATTTAATCTGGAAGGCCATCAACAGCCAGTAGTTCCGACAAAATGTCAGCGCATACCAACTGGCAAAGTAATTGATTGAACAAGAACACTACAAAAGCAATACATCATGCAAGACAATAAAAAAGACAATGTGGGGAATGAAAGTGAAATCAATGATTCAGTAGAGAATCAGGAGTTTTCGGCGGAGGAAGTGAAGGAAACCACAGAAACAGCGTTAGATCCTATTCAGAAATTGGAAGCTGAATTGGCTGAAATGAAAGATAAATACCTCCGTTTATACTCGGAATTTGAAAATTTCAGAAGAAGAACATCCAAAGAAAAAATGGATCTTGTCAAAACGGCAGGAGAAGATGTCATGATTTCTGTTCTGCCTATCTTAGATGATTTTGAAAGAGCATTGAAAGCTATAAGCAATGACGAATCAACAAAAGCCATTAGAGAAGGCATTGAATTGATTTATAATAAGACGTCAAAAACATTGCAATCAAAAGGACTGGTGAAGATGGAAGCGGTGGGTAAAACCTTTGACAGCGACTTGCACGAAGCCATTACACAGATTGCTGTTACCGATGCCAAGCAAAAAGGCAAAGTGGTAGATGAAGTGGAGTCTGGTTATTTTTTGGGCGACAAGGTCATCCGTTTTGCAAAAGTAGTCATAGGAGCATAAGTCATGGCAAAGAGAGATTATTACGACATATTGGGTGTACCGAAAGGCTCTTCGGCAGAAGACGTGAAGAAGGCTTATCGTAAACTCGCCATCAAATATCATCCGGATAAAAATCCAGATGACCCATCAGCAGAAGAAAAATTCAAGGAAGCAGCGGAAGCTTATGAAATACTGAGCAGTCCGGAAAAGCGTCAGCGTTACGATCAGTATGGTCACCAAGGCAACCAAGGAGGTTACGGTGGAGGTGGCAGCATGAACATGGAAGATATTTTCTCTCAGTTCGGTGACATCTTTGGCGGAGGTTTTGGTGGTGGTGGAGGCGGCTTTGGCGGAGGCGGCGGACGTGGTCAACGCAAAGGTTCTAACTTACGGATCAAATTGAAACTTACATTGGAAGAAGTTGCCAATGGAGTAGAAAAAAAGATAAAAGTAAAAAGACA
>JACMQM010000208.1 GCA_014376985.1 Cytophagaceae bacterium
AAATGTTCCGGAACAATTTTGCGTATGGCTTGAATGTATTCTGCTTGCGTAGCGCCAACAACAAACATCAATTGACTGCTATCACCCCAAGACGCTACTTTACGAATGACTTCGGTGTAAAGCTTTTCATTATTCTGTAATGTCAATTGTTGAAAATCTTCACTGCCTTTGTTGGAAGTTAATCCCAATACGATCACCCATTTACCATCGTAGCCCAAAAAAGGAGTGACAGAATCTTCTCCCATATATGGAGCCACTGTCACTGCGTGTGCTTTCATTTCTTCAAAAAAAGCTTTCGCATACATCTTTGAAGTATTACCAATATCACCACGTTTGGCATCTGCAATCACAAATGCTTTATCGCCTATGTAATCAATTGTCTTTTGTAAGCTCTCCCAACCTTTCAATCCCATCGCTTCATAGAAAGCGGTATTGGGTTTATAGGAAATAGTACAATCTAAAGTCGCATCAATGATCTGCTTATTGAATTCGAATATCGGATCCTTTGAGGAATCACGGATCGAAGAAGGGATTTTCTCCAAATCAGTATCTAATCCAACACACAACAAAGATTTTTTTTGTTTGATCAGTGCGACCAGTTGTTCTTTTTTCATTCTATTATACTTATCGCAAATCTATTACTTCTACGCCTTTGTATTTCGTTTTATCAAATACAAATTCAGAATCAGCGAGTGTAAGATTGGGTGTAAATGTTTTTACAGAGTAATCATAAGAGTTACCACTCTTTTCAAAGATCTTCCAACTCTTAATGGTTTTGTCTTTTTTATTGATGATGAGACGAACTTTAAAAAATGGATTATTTCTGTTTTCAGGAATAAGATCTATTGTTTGCATAGCCACGCCACCTTCTGTTTTTTCTTCTACCAACATATACTTATACCCTTTCTTATAAATCGTATAAATTTTAGTGGGTGTGATGTCGTCGTCCTGAGGATCGTAGTTTGAGATATTAACTTCATTGGCATCTTTCAAAAATGTCCAAACGGTTGTTCCATTATTGTATACTTCTTGATTGCCCATGGCCAAATGGAACTTCGAACCTTTCACGGTAATTGTACCACTCGACGATTCATTAATTCCTGCGGAAGGATTAGTCATTGAATAGGTGAAAGTGGCTTTAAAGCCAGACATCGCACTGTATTTCTTGCTCATCTCGTCTAGAGCAGCCAATGCTTTGGGATCGTATTGCGCTTTTGCCTGTCCCAGGCCTACCAGCAATAAGGCAGTATAACATAACAAACTAACTTTCAATACCTTCATCATACTATTAGTCTTTTCCGCTTAATCTATTCAATAATTGTTCCAAACTCATTTCATCGGTAATCAAAACGTCACGTACCTTGCTTCCATTCGATGAACCTACTATTCCGCTTGCTTCGAGCTGATCCATAATACGACCAGCTCTGTTGTATCCTAATTTCATTTTACGCTGAATCAGCGATGTACTGCCTTGTTGATGCATGACTACCAGACGAGCGGCTTCCTCGAATAATCCATCTCTGTCTGAATAAGAAAAATTGCCATTGGCCTCTTGTCCTGATTCATCTCCTTCGTATTCTGGAAGATTGTATGCTTCAGAGTAACCTCTTTGTTCAGATATAAAATCAACGATACGTTCGGCTTCTCCTGTGTCTATGAACGCGCATTGTATACGCACCAGATCCGAGCCATGAGAAAACAACATGTCTCCCTTGCCAATCAATTGATCTGCTCCACCCGCATCCAAAATCGTCCTGGAATCTATCTTCGACATTACCTTGAACGATAGACGGGCAGGGAAGTTGGCTTTGATGATACCAGTAATAACGTTTACAGAAGGACGTTGCGTAGCCACTACCAAGTGAATACCTATCGCTCTAGCAAGCTGTGCAAGACGTGCAATCGGTGTTTCAATTTCTTTACCAGCCTGCATCATCAAATCGGCCAACTCATCAATGATCACCACAATGTACGGTAGGAATCGATGACCGTCATTTGGATTGAGCTTGCGCTCTACAAATTTCTTATTGTATTCTTTCAAATGTCTTACACTCGCTTTAGTTAATAAACTATAGCGTTGATCCATTTCAATGCATAAGGAATTCAAGGTAAAGACCACTTTTTTAGAATCAGTAATGATTGCATCAGCGCTATCAGGCAGCTTCGCTAAGAAATGTCTTTCGATTTTATTGTACAAGGACAATTCGACTTTCTTAGGATCGACCATGACAAACTTCAGTTGCGAAGGATGTTTTTTATACAACAACGAAGCAATAATGATGTTGATCCCAACAGATTTACCTTGACCGGTAGCTCCAGCCATCAGCAAGTGAGGCAGTGTAGTCAAATCAACAGTAAAGATTTCATTGGAAATGGTTTTACCGAATACAACAGGCAAATCCATTTCTCCTTTCTGGAATTTCTCAGAAGAGAAGACAGAGCGGACCGATACCATTTCTTTTTTCTTGTTTGGTACTTCTATACCAATGGTGCCTTTACCAGGTATAGGCGCAATGATACGAATACCCAATGCAGCCAGGTTCAATGCTATATCGTCTTCCAAACTTTTGATCTTGGAAATACGAATACCAGCATCCGGAACAATTTCATACAAAGTAACAGTAGGACCAATGGTAGCTTTGATGCTGGATATGCCAATCTTATAATTGGACAATGTTTCTACAATACGATCTTTATTGGCTTCCAGCTCTTCTTTGGATACGGAGACCTTAGGAACTTCGTATTCTGTCAATAATTCTAATGTAGGATATTTGTAAGAAGACAGATCCAACGTTGGATCGAATTCGAAAATTTCTTTTTTCTGTTCGACAAAAGGATTATCCTCACCAATCGTAGGTTCAGGAGTTTCTTCAATGACCAAGCTTAAATCTCCCGGCGTTATTCTATTAATCGGAGTAATGGGTAAGTCTAATAGTTCTTCTTCTAATTCTTCCTCTTCTAAAATTTCTTCTTCTAATTCCTCTTCCTCTTCTAGTTCTTCTTCCTCCTCTTCCAACTCAACTTCTTCGTCTTCTTCCAAAATCTCCAGATCTTCCAATCCTTCTTCTACTTCAGTCATGACCAATTCGTCTTCTTCCTCTTCTTCCAATAATACTTTCTCTTTATCATTTGCAAGACCAGATGAGACGCCTGCCCATTTAGGCAAAGCTATATTCGTAATGTTGAAATAATAAATAATAAAAGCCAGCAATGAAAAGAACAATAAAACTGGAGTGCCAATACCAATAATATTTTCTAGCGATAACGCCATTTCATAACCTATCTTTCCAGATAAAAAGCTCAGAAAGTCATCTCCTTCTAATTGCAAAACCAAATACCCCATTGTACTGGAAAACCAAAGGAGCGTAAAGAAGAAAAATGGAAGGAAAATATTCATTGGCATTAAATATCGCTGAAACACGATTTTAAAACCATACTGAAATAACAAAGGAACAAATAGAAATGAGGCAAGGCCGAACCATTGCAGAATGAAGACATTCCCTAGAAAAGCACCCATGATCCCTAACCAGTTTTTCACCTCCCTACCAGACTCATGAACAGAATTATCAAACACGTGAGGGACTACACTTTGGTCATCCTTGCCGGTGAAGAGGTAAGAAAAGAAAGCCACTAATAGTAAAAAAGAAACCAACATCAGGAATAATCCAGACGCCAATTGAAATCTTCTGTCGTGATAGAAACGCTCACGCACTTCTTCTTGTCGTCCAGCAGATTTTCTTGGTTTTTTTTCTTTTACTTTTTCCTCTTTGGGAACCTTCTTATATGTATTAGCAGCCATTTTCTATACTATAGAAGGTAAAGTTAAAAATTATAACGCGTGCTTTACCAAATACTTATTTATTCTTTTTACCAACTCCGGACCCTCATAGATGAAGCCTGTATAAACTTGAACCAAGGAAGCTCCCGCTTGTAATTTCTCATAGGCATCTTCTGCAGAATGAATACCTCCTACTCCAATAATTGGGATCGTCCCTCCCGATTTTTCATGAATGTAACGAATGACTTCTGTTGATCTGTCTTTGACCGGCTTGCCGCTCAATCCACCGGCTCCCATCGCTTCAACGGTAGAGGAAGGCGTTAATAAATTAGATCTAGAAATAGTAGTATTGGTTGCAATCACACCATCAATGCCTGTAGCTTTTACAATGTCAATGATATCATCTAATTGTTCATTCGTGAGATCCGGAGCAATTTTAAGTAAAATCGGTTTACGCAAAGCCGATTGATTATTGACTTCATTTAATGATTTCAATAAATGAAGCAAAGGTCCTTTTTCCTGTAGTTCCCTTAAACCAGGCGTATTGGGAGAACTGACATTAACTACAAAGTAATCTACATCATTTTTTAAGGCGTGAAAGCAATACAAGTAATCACTTAATGAATCTTCGTTGGGTGTAGCTTTATTCTTGCCGATGTTTCCTCCTACAATGATTCCTGGATTTCTTTTTTTCAAACGATCAACAGCTTCAGCCACCCCGTCGTTATTGAATCCCATGCGGTTGATAATGGCTTCGTCCGTAGGAAGACGAAACAATCTTGGTTTATCATTTCCCGGTTGAGCCTTGGGAGTCAACGTTCCTATTTCTATAAAACCAAAACCCAAAGCATCAAACTCATTGATGCGCAAGGCATTTTTATCAAAACCTGCAGCTAAGCCAACTGGATTTGGAAAGTCTATTCCCCATAATGTACGCTTCAACACAGCACTATCTACACGATAGTATGATTTCAGAATCGAGCGAAGAAAAGGAATGTACCGGAGTAATTGTAAAGCTTTGAAGGCAATTGTATGAGCTGTTTCCGGTGTAAAACAGAACAAAAGGGGTTTTATAAAGTAACGGTACAAATGGCTTGGGGCTTGAGTGTTTAGATTATGCAAAAATATCATTTTCCCAATATATTATTCAGTATTCGGAGAACAAAAAAAAAGCCTTATTTGCTAAATCCTTATATTTTTTTATCAATCAATACCATTTTAAACCCATGGATTCATTAATTTGGATTGTTTCATTCAAAAACTAGTTCTATTTTTACGCCCACTATTTGAAATTGTACATAAAAACTATCGTGAAGAGGAATATGAGCAAATTTTGGAGAATACCTTTTACATTATTGATTCTTACCAGTGCTTTGGCCCTGGCTTTACCCAATTACACCGCTCCTTCCCTCGAAATGGAAGGTGTCGATAAAGCAGACATGGCCTGGATGTTGACAGCCACTTGCCTGGTTTTGTTGATGACACCCGGACTGGCATTCTTTTATGGAGGAATGGTCAGCACTAAAAATGTTATTTCCACCATGCTTCAAAGTTTCATCTCGATGGGCTTGATGAGTTTGTTATGGGTGTTTGTAGGTTTTAGTCTTGCTTTCGGTGATGACATCGGCGGTATCATAGGAGATCCAAGAACATACTTTATGTTTCATGGTGTATCAGCGACTAAAGCCATGAGTGGCTTAACGATACCAATGATGCTTTTTGCCTTCTTTCAATTGAAGTTTGCCATTATCACACCCGCGCTAATAACAGGATCATTTGCAGAACGCATTCGTTTTTCCGGTTATCTTTTGTTCATTACACTCTTCAGCTTGTTGATCTACTGTCCTCTTGCACACATGACCTGGCATTCAGACGGCTATTTCTTTAAGCATGGCGTGCTTGATTTTGCAGGTGGCACTGTTGTACATATTTCTGCCGGTTGTGCAGCGTTAGCTGGTGCTATCTTCTTGAAAAGAAGAAATAATCACATGCATTCTCCAGCCAACATTCCATTTGTCATCTTAGGAACCGGTTTATTATGGTTCGGATGGTTTGGCTTCAATGCCGGATCTGCATTAGCCGCTAATGGTATCGCTGTTTCGGCTTTCGCTACAACCAATACGGCCTCAGCTGCGGCAGCATTAGCATGGGTTTTCTTTGATGCTATTCAAGGAAGAAAAATTTCAGCTATGGGCGCTTGCATCGGCGCGGTAGTAGGACTCGTAGCAATTACACCTGCTGCAGGTTACGTGGGAATTCCTGCCAGTATTTTCTTTGGGGTATTCGCTTCATTCGTTAGTAACTTAATGGTGAATTACAAAAACAAAACAGGCATCGATGATACATTGGATGTCTTTCCCTGCCACGGAGTAGGTGGAATAGTGGGAATGATATTAACTCCCATTTTTGCATTCGAAGAAAAAGGAGGTTTATTGGCAACAGGCGACTGGACACTAACCATCGCTCATTTAGAAGACCTTGCTATTGTAGTAGTCGCTACTTTCGGAGGTTCTTATTTCTTATTCTGGCT
>JACMQM010000209.1 GCA_014376985.1 Cytophagaceae bacterium
AAAACAATATGGAAAAGGAAATTCTTTTATCTCTTTACCTGCGAATACTGCTTCAGCCATTATGTAACCATTGGTTTTCTGTTGTTGACTAATTATCATTTATTGTTAATGGACTGGCGAGGTTACGTTATAGCAGGCTTTGCGCTGGTAGCGGTTGCCAACGGTTATATGAGCTTATTTGCTCTCTTGCGACAAGGAATTGTAAAAGAAAAATCGGAAATCAAAATATTGCAAAAACAGGTTGAGGAAGAAACAACATCAACAAAATAACTTATGGGGAACTTATTCCTTATTCAAGGAAAGTTATTGTATGAGCAACGCATCATGTATTAGGATGAAGGCAATGTTTCCTATAGTTTAGAATTACTCCCAATATTTCCTTTACATCTTGAAGCCTTGTGGCTTTTCTAAAAAACCCTTGAACAGCCAATTGTGTGTAAGCATAATCTACAGTAGATTGATCATCTGAGGTAGAGTAAAAAACAAATGGAATACTTTTTCTTCTAAGCTTTGGATCCGCGTCAATATCCTTTTAAAATTCTATTCCTGTCTTGATCGGAAGATTTACATCACATAAGATAAGGACTATCTGTCGTTTCCTGCAAATAAACCAGCGCTGGGAGACAGGAAACGAAGAATAAAATCTTATTTTTAACCTTTAATTCAGCTAAAACCTGAGCAATAAATTCCTGATCGTCTTCATCATCTTCTATAGTGATAATAGGTCCATTTGTAGCCATAGTGTGTATTTTTGAATTTAGCAGGGAAAATTATGCCATTAAAATTCACTTTAACGAACAATTCTAATTGTTAATTGTTGAAGGATATTAATATTGATTAACTTGAATCATGAGTAAATCCTCTAAAAATATAGGCAGCATGCTTTGTCTGGACTTGTATCTTGCTTCCTGTAGTGAAGAAGAGCAGGTAAAACTCAGTCGCAAAATAAAACCTGCAAATTACAAATTGCATCCTTTATCTTCTGGAGATATTTACAGCAGTTATATGCATCAATTGGCCGCAGAAGAAAAAAAGAAAAATGATTTACAAGCATTACTTTTCTTCCAAAAGAAAGCAAACTGGGTCATTGAATTGGAGCAGATTTTACAAAATGATTATTATACACTTGTTCTAACGGATGAAAAACAAATCATTCAATGGGTCAGTAAGACGTTTCCGGCTATGACCGGTTATCCATTGAACTTTGCCATAGGAAAATCACCACGATTTTTACAAGGTGAAAATAGCTCCCAAGAAACGAAAAAAAGAATCAGACAACAATTAAGCTTCAATAAACCATTTACGGAGACGGTAATCAACTATAAAAAGAACAAACAAGAATACCATTGCAAAGTAACGATCTATCCGATTGCCAACGACAAACAGGAAATCACTCATTTTTTAGCACTGGAAAGCGAAACGATTGTTTAGTTATAGACAATACAGGTTTTCTAACCGCAGATAATATAAGCTTTAAACATCTATCTCACTCAAAACTATCCAATGGGATTTTAAATGCTCTATCCTTTCCCAAAAAAACAACCTGTAAATTGCAAGATTTTGGCCTATTAAACCTGTAAAAATCTTGCCGTTTTATGTATATTAAATGAATTGCTTCCTGCAGTTTGTCTGCCACCTAAGAGACATGAAGCAATCATACCGTTACTGCTATTCTATTCCCTTACCGCTGCTTGCCAGGTCTGTTTGGTCGGTCCGGACTGTTCATTATTTTTTTTATGATGAGTGGTTTAAGTTTGGAGGCACAAACCATCAGTCCCAGAAAAGGAATAGCCGAAGATTTATTGAACAATGCCGATTGCATTACTGCAGATAGTCTGACGTGGTATTATAACTGGGCAAATACACCCAATACTTCTGTGGCATCTACTCATCAAAACTATTTGTAATTTTGCCCCATGCTATGGAACGACAGCTGCAATCCTACTGCGTTAAACAATTACCTCAACGCCCATCCGGAAGTCAAATACTTATCGGCTTTCAATGAACCCAATTATTGTGTGCACGCCAATATGACACCCGCATAAGCAGCCGTCTTATGGCAACAAGTGGAGGCCATAGCGACTGCTCCTAATTTAAAAATTCTAAGTCCGGCCATGAGTTACTGTGCAGGTACTTGCATGCTTGGTTACCATAACAGGCATGGCAAGGTATGGTTAGATGATTTCTTTACTGCTTGCCCCCTCTTGTCGTGTTGACTACATCGGCTTACACGTTTAAGACACCTGGTATTGGGGATTTTATGGCGTAAAGGAATTGTACAAAAATACAACCGGGCGATAATAATCCAGGAATAACAGAGCCCGATTAAAAAAGACATAAAAAAACAGGGCTGAACCACCAGCCCTGTCTATAATCAACAACCAAACGAAATCTTTAATTTTTTATAATCGATCGTGTCAAGACTTCCGATCCTGTATCGATTTTGATCAGGTACATACCAGATGCCAACTCACTCATATTGATTGTTCCTTCAGGACTTAGTGAATGGACCGTTTTTACTTCTACACCTTGTGCATTGTAAATACTAACGTTTGACTGCACCTCCAGATGAATCGTAATCACATCAAAAGAGGGATTAGGAGAAATCAACACAGCGCTTGATGCAGTCGTTATCGCTTCAGTACTTGTTCTCGCATTACATGTCCCTCTATCGTACCACGCATCTATCCAGTAAGCTCCAGTGCCCGGCGCATAGGCCCATGAAGAACCGTTGCACCAACCGGAATAAGGATACTCTTTACATTCGAAGCGGCGACCATTATTTTTCACTTTGCTTCCCGGCACATACCCATTGTTTTCCGAATAAGTCCCTAATCCACTGCAAAGATCAGAAACTACATTGACTGCACTGACAGCTACAGAAGAAGTAGTAGTAACAGCTCCGAGGTTGTCGTAAGCCTTAGCAGTGATCGTATAATCGCCTGCTCCAACATTTGTCCAGTTATAAGTATATGGAGCCGAAGCATCTTCACCTAGTTTTTGAGAACCGTTGTAAAATTCTACTTTCCCAATCGAACCGTCGGCATCTGTTGCATTCGCCGTGATACTTATACTTGCCGGTGTCGTGTAAGATTGGTTGCTAGAAGGTGAAGTCAATGCAATTACAGGAGTTTGATTGACAGCCTGTGTGGTAGAATACAATTGCGATTGAGGAATTATCTGTCTGCTTTGCGAAGCACTTGACCATTCCAGTTTACAAGCAGCACCGCCATTGTTTTCAAAGTATTCTAATTTAATGTCATACTTCTGTCCGGCATTTAAGATGATCTTTCCTGAATACTCAATGTTCCAATCGTCCAGCCATTTGTCGACAATCAATTGATTATTGATCCATAAACGTCGACCGTTATCACTGTTAACATAGAAGGTATACTCACCTGAATACATAGGTTGTACTTGTCCTATCCATCTGGCGGAAAACTGATCTGCATTTACCGCTGTATTTGGACTGCCATTCCCCCAGTCAAAACTGATGGTAGCATCTGTTCTGCTATATACTGCAGTTTCGAAATTCATTCCATTGAAATAATTCCCTAGCAGCCCATTGCCCGTACCATTGTTAACACCGGTAACCGATACAGGTACGGCAGCAGATTCTGAAACACCTCCTAAGTTATCCGTTGCTCTGGCTTTAATGGAATAAGCACCTTCTGTAACACCTGTCCAACTGAAACCAAACGGAGCAGTAACAGACTCTCCTATTTTAACCGCACCGTTAAAATATTCTACTTTAGCCATCGTGCCATTGTTATCACTTGTGTTTACCGAGATAGCGATAGCTGCAGGAGCAGCAAAGCTTGCATTAGCTGCAGGCGATGTAATACTTACGGTTGGCAAAACATTCGCATACAATTGACTGGTTGGTACAACTTGTTTGGATTGAGAAGTGCTTGACCATTGTAAGTTTACTTTTGCTCCACCGCCATTTTCATAGTACTCCAATTTAATCTCATACTTCTGACCGGCAATCAATGGAATGGTACCTGAGTATTCTGTTCCTCCATCGTCAAACCATTTATCGACGACCAATTGATTATTGATCCATAATCGTCGCCCATCATCCGTCGATACAAAGAAGGTATAGACTTCAGAATATTTTGATTGAACTTGTCCCGTCCATCTGGCAGAGAACTTGTCGATGGCCACACTGGCGTCGGGAGAACCTGTTCCCCAGTCCATGCTGAGCGTAGCGTCTTTTCTATTGAAGGCGAGGGTTTCAAAATTCATTCCATTGAAATAGTTGCCCATCAAACCATCACCATTTCCATTGACAACATCTGATGTTACAGTTAATACCAATGTCTTGGTAGATGTACCGGCCGAGTTAGCAGCAGTAATTGTGACATTATTGGTCGCAGCTACAGTGGGTGTTCCACTGATTACTCCTGTACTCGTATTGATGCTTAAGCCTGCAGGAAGCTGACTTGCGCCGTAGCTCGTTGGATTGTTAGAAGCCGTAATCGTATAACTGAAACTTTGTCCTACCGTTCCGCTTGTTGTTAAACTACTTGTAATAACAGGAGCTATAATAATGACCGCATCACAAGTTGTTTCGAATACCGTTCCAAATACGCCTGGACTTTGATAAGCAGTACCCGTGGTAGAGAAAGCAGAAACCTGTGCATCACGTCCTGCACCATTGTCGTCATCGTCTACAGATAATTCGAAGCCGATAGCTTTACCCACAGCAGGTGCAGTCCCGATCGACGACCATGGAATTCTTACTTCCAACGTATAGCCATCTGATTTATTTGCCATGGCGAAGTTGAGACCAGATGTATTCATGACACCGCTTCCAACTTTCACAGCCGCATCGTTATAACGAAAAGCCAGCTGATAATCATTGACACCGTCGTAGGCAGCTCCTTTACTGTTGTTGCCATCTAAGAACAACTCTATCACATCATCGTCCCACCAGGAAGTACCGGAGTCGTTGAATTTGTTATTGTCCTTCACTTCTACCAACACGTATAAATAAGTATTGTCATACATCGCTCTCCATTGTGTACCGGCCATATCAGCAGGCAGAGAACCTACACTTACTTTGTTGATTGTTCCAACCGGAGCTTTAGCCCACACCGCATCCACCGTTTGATCGATGACAGGAGCAGAAGAAGTAAAGGCAATCACAGGAGCAACACAGGGTACCGGTTCGTTATCCAGTATACTGAGTTGTGCGCTTCCCTGTCCAATGCCATACGCTGCATTGGAAGATAAATTTATGATCAACGTTTCTGCAGTTTCACTGATCACATCATCAACAGCAGCAATAGTAATTGTTCTGGAAGGCTGTGCAGACGTTAATTGGATAGAACCAGACAACGTAGGATTAGCGGTGTAATCAGCGACTGACCCGGTACCTGAAATGGTATAGAAAACCGTTGTCGTCGCTGTAACATTGTTACCGGTAATAGTAAATGCACCTGTTGCTCCACCTTCAACAGGAGTGCCGGATGAGGTAATACTTACAAACGGAGGAACAGGTTCATTGTCTGTGATACTCAATTGTGCACTACCTGTTCCAATGGTATAAGATCCACTCGAAGATAGATTCAATACTAAAGTTTCTGTACTTTCGACCAGTGCATCGTCTACTGCATTCACTGTAATTGTCATAGAAGGCTGTCCGCTTGTTAATACCACAGCACCTGATAAGCCAGGATTGGCATTATAATCAGAAGAAGAAGCACTGCCGCTGATGGTATAGTTCACGGTAACATTTCCTGAAATATTTGTTCCTGAAATAGTAAATGTTCCATTAGAGCCACCCTCAGCAACCGTTCCACCGGAAGTGATATTGATTTTAGGAATACTCACACAACCTGCAGCATTGTCGATGGTACACATCAAAGCTACCGCATTTGAAATTTGTAAAGCCGCAAAGTATTTATATACCTGATCCAGCTTGGCTCTGATGGCTGCGTCGTTTGGATATTGTTTTCTTAAATTATAATAGCGGGTAACTTGTTTTAAATCGGCTTCTGTATACGATACCCCAGTGAATTGCTGTAAGCGTACTAAAAAACTATAACCAAATTCACGTGTGGGTTCAAACATGGTACCTTCGCCGTAGTCATTCCAGGTAGCGAGTTGTACGATGTCTAAATCGTTGTTATACTGATTGACCAAATTAAACATTTGGTTTAAAGTACCAGTGCCATTGTATGGAATATTGAAATAACTTGTTCCATTGTTTTCACCTTGTGCATAAAAATCATTAAAGCCCGGGTAAGCTACACCCATGGCTGTCTTCAGGCCTGGTGCACGATTTCTGTAAAAGTTTTCTACTTGCGAATAATGATCCGATGTACCAGGTGTTTGATAAGGCCATGCATATTCACCGTCCATATTACCACCTACTTCACCACCTTGATATTCTAAAGGAAGAAATTCAATATTGATTCCGGATAAGATCGTGTTCCATGCACCACCGTTTGAAATTAGTTCCGGTCCGAAAATACCGACCAATGGATCATTGTTACTACGGATGTAGTTTGATTTAGAAAAATAATTATCACGTGCATAGAGCATGCTGTTGCGTTGTATATTCACATCACCACCTGTAAAGCGGTCTTCGACAATCAATCCAAACTTTAGCCCGGAAGGAGCAGTACCGTTTACAATAGCATTAGAGTTACGCAAATTGCTTCCAATATCTCCTACATTTCCTGCTGTACCGTACCAATCGATCAATACACCGTCTACACCTGCAAGCTTCATCAATAACATTTGATAATCGATGATATCCGGATCACTGCTGTCGTAAGGACCGGTCAAGGGATAGTAATGTGAAGCAATTTGTCGTTTGCCTGTAGCAGGATCAACGATGATGTTGGGATTCATCTTTTGCATTTTCCAATGATAGCCCCAGTTATTGGCTCCTAAAGTCATAGGACCGTCAAACCATGGCATCATGTGCATATAAACACGTTTTGAATTGGTTTTGGTAACATTCACAGGTGTCTGACCCTTGACAACCAATGTTATAAGTCCAAAAACGATGAAAAAGCTTAGCTGGAGAAGACTTTTGTTCATAGGATTTAGTTTATTTATTTTAGGATATAACAAATAAACAGTTTAAGTCTTGATTGACTATTTATCAATGAAAAATATCAACGCTTAAACACCTTTAATACTGTTTTACTGGTAGATACAAAAGAATTATAGCTTCAAAATATGATCTTTATATATATTAAAAGTGAATCATTATAAGTGCAATTCAAGTCAGAACATATGTTAAGATTAGATTTATCGAAGCAGGGAGATTGCGTTAGGGATTGATGCTCCTTTGTCTGAGCTCTTTCCGCTTTTTCTGCGGGAAAGCCCGGCCCGAAGGGAACGCCCTATATTTGGTATTAATTAGAATATAAACTATTATAATAAGATAGACTACATTCTTTTTTTAGTGATGATTAAATAATTAAAACAACACACTTAGGGCGTTCCCTTCGGGCCGGGCTTTCGCCACTCGCTTTTTTCTTTGATTCCATCTCCGTATATAATACAGCCCTAAAAAATCAAAGAAAAAGAGCTCAAACAATGGCTCAATCCCTAACGCAAGCCTATACTCTTGCTAACAAAATTCTAAACGATACAACCCTCCACAAACTTTTACCGTATAAACTTTCAATATTATTTGAAAGTTCAATAACATTTACTTAGGTTTACAGCATGAAGTATTCAGAAGCCAAAGAGAAATACATACAAGCTTGGGGTACCCTGGGATCAAGCTGGGGAGTGAACCGTACAATGGCTCAGATCCATGCTTTGTTAATGATTTCTACTACGCCCCTATCTACAGAAGAGTTGATGGAAGAACTGAAAATTTCGCGCGGCAATACGAACATGAATGTACGTGCCTTGATGGATTGGGGATTGGCAGAGAAAGTATTGGTGCCGGGAGAACGTAGAGAATATTTCAAAGCGGATAAAAACGTCATGAACATTGGTGTACAGGTTGCCAAAGAAAGAAAACGCAGAGAACTAGATCCTATTATTAAATTATTGAACGACATCACGAACGTAGACGGCGATACTGCTGAAGTAAAAGAATTTAGAAAAGTAACGAAGGACTTGCAAAAGTTCGCAACACAAACGGAGTCAGTATTGGATTTATTTATCAAGTCTAATCAAAACTGGTTCTTTAAGATCTTAGGAAAAATGCGTTAAAAAAATTTAATGTTATATTTCAATATTTATTGAAAGTTCAAAAAGTATATTAATGAACCCTACTGTACTCACCTTCTCCATTTACCTAATCATTGCCGGAAACACGACTTACTTTCTGGGGCGTAGTTTGTACACGAACGGATCACATTTTCTCCACTCTATTTTCATTACACGGGAAGAAATTGTAAAACCCTTAAACAATGTATTGCTGATCGGATTTTACCTCATCAACCTTGGATTTGTACTTCTGTTCTTTACGCAAGAAAAAGATCTGCACAGTACGATAGCGATTGCAGAATTCCTGTCAGAAAAAATTGGAGTAGTATACCTGGTACTCGGTAGCATGCACCTCTTCAACATCTTTATTTTCATGGCCATTGAAAAAAGACTTTACACACCTAACCTTAAACTATAATAGATATGGAAACTCCACTAGAAGCAATCGATCTTACCAACAAAGTATTAACGGTTCAAACGTACCTGATCTACTTACCTATCACCGTGATAATGACTATACTGGTAGCCAGAACATTATTTAAAAATAGTAAAATATTTATGCTGGATATCTTTCATGGTAGAACAGAAATTGCATTAGCTACTAATCGTTTATTTGAGATCGGTTTTTATCTTCTGAACATCGGTGCGGCGCTTTTGATTTTAAAAACTTACCACATCAGCAATTATCAGGAGATGATTGAAGCGTTAAGTTCTAAAATCGGCGGCTTCTCTATTTACCTGGGTGTGATCTTGTTTTTGAATTTACTTTTATTCTTCCGAGGTAAAAGAAAAGCAAGTCAAAATGTACAACACAACTAAACATACTACTATGAAACCTGACCGACCAATGCGCTACAGATTATTGATCATGCTAGGGTGTATTCTTTTTACAGCCTTTACATTAAGTCAGTTCTCTTTATTGATTCAATCTTTTCTAGCCATACCTTACGATTGGAAACTTGAATTGGCCATTGTAACAGGACAACTGATATTTCAATTTCCTTTCCTTTACAGAAAGCCATTCACTGTAAAATTGGTATATTTCGAAAACATGTTGATGGTATCATTGATCGGTTCGCTTTTGTTGATTCCTCTGCTGTTGGTGAATCACTTTTATCCTCTGCCGATTGAAGCCCATGTAGTTTATTTTGCAGCAGTGGTCGCTACCCTATTCTTCGAACACAGACGCAGGGTGCAACGTTTGCAGTTACCCGAATACCTGTGCTATACCTGGATCTTATACCGTGTATTGATTTTACCTTTTATACTTTAAGCCTATGAAAAAGAAAATTGTCATCGCCGGAGGAACGGGGTTTATAGGTAAATACTTATCAAACTATTTCACCCAACAGAAATATGAGGTCATCATCATCTCTCGTCAGCCTGATACTGTGTCCTGGCAAGACGAGCAAGGCATTGTAGCTGCATTGGAAGATGCAGAGATGCTTATCAATCTGGCCGGTAAATCTGTCGATTGTCGTTACAATGAAAAGAATAAAAAAGAAATTTTAGTTTCCCGTATAGAAACGACAAAGGCATTAGGAGAAGCTTTAAAGCTTTGTCAAAACCCGCCAGAACTTTGGTTGAATTCTAGTACCGCTACTATATACAGACACGCCGAAGACAGACCTATGACAGAGCGTGAAGGAGAAATCGGAACAGGATTTTCTGTGGGTATCGCTACGCAATGGGAAAAAGCTTTATTTGATTTCCACTTGCCTAAAACAAGGTTGGTTGCACTGAGGATCGCTATCGTATTAGGTAAAGACGGTGGAGTCATGGTGCCTCTGAAACGATTGGTGCAATTTGGTTTAGGTGGTCACCAAGGGAATGGTAAACAAATGTTCAGCTGGATACATCAGGAAGACTTGAAAAATATCATGCTCTTCATTCAGAAAAATAAATTGATGTCAGGAGTTTACAACTGTTCTGCCCCTCACCCTGTCCCTAACAACATTTTCATGGCAGCACTACGTAAAGCCATGGGCATGCCTTTCGGATTTCCTTCGCCGAAATGGTTGCTAGAGGCAGGAGCACTCCTGATTCGTACAGAAACAGAACTCATTTTAAAAAGCCGTTGGGTGATTCCTGAAAAATTGATAGAGAGCGGATACACCTTTCAGTACGATACCATCGATAAAGCATTTAATGAAATCATAAACTACTAATATGAATGCTGAATATTTAAAACTGGCACTTTTGTTATGTGGCATCGGTCATATCGTACTGAGTATAGCTAGTATGATTATTCCGAAAGCATTGCAATGGAAAAAAGAATTGAATAAGTTACCTGTATTGCTCAAGCAACTATTTTGGACATATGCAGCATACATTTTGGTCATCAATTTCAGTTTCGGTATCATTTCCATTTATGGCACAGAAGAATTAATGAACCATTCCTTCCTGGCAAAGAGCATTACGCTTTTCATTTCCATTTACTGGGCCGCCAGAGTATTGATTCAGTTCTTTTACTTTGACACTACGAATGCTCCGAAAGGTTTTTTGTACAAGGCCGGTGAAGTGATGCTGATTCTCTTGTTTGTTTTATTCACTGCTGTATACTTCGTCACGTTTCTTTATAACCATTCATAGATGTAAATATGATTTATATTGCGCTGTGTTCTGCCTTATTGCTGCTGTCCGGATACTTTATTCCTTTCTTCAATAATAGAACGACTGCCCGAGTAGTGAGCTGGTCTATGACATTAGCCTGCACTGCTTTTTCCATATACATCAGTATGGATCAACCTCCTCTTATCCGAATGATTGCCATTACATCCATTCAGCTACTTACAATGAAAGTGATCGTACTGACAGAAACTTATAAAGGTAAACCTAAAATTTCTTTTTTTCAATGGCTGGCTTTTGCACAAGGATGGTTTGGCATGAGGCCTGCGCTATTTGAAGCCTTAATTTCAAAACCACGCTCCGGTGTTTTCTATTTTGTAGTTAAGGGATTTTCCAGAATTAGTATGGGTATTGTACTTCTTATCTTTTCTAAACTGATTCGCCAGGAATTGGCCTCTACACTATTTTTATTGATAGGACTAAGTTTCATTTTACATTTTGGTATCCTGAATGTAGGCACAGCCTTTTGGAGAGCGCTAGGTGTTGATGTGAAAGAACTTTTTATAAACCCTTACCGAGCTACATCATTAAAAGAATTCTGGGGGAAGCGTTGGAACATGGCCTTTTCAGAGATGACGGCGCTTATCGTATATAAACCATTGTTATCCATATTAGGAAAACAACAGGCAGTCGTCCTCTCCTTTTTATTCTCTGGTATTTTACATGAGATTGCCATCTCCTTTCCCGTGCAATCAGGTTATGGATTGCCCTTGCTTTACTTTGCTATCCATGCGTTAGTCATGTACTGTGAAAGCAAAATTCCTTTTGTGCAAAGAATAACTTCTCATTCGGCACTTAACCACATATGGGTAATGGCCTGGTTGATTCTTCCTCTCCCGTTACTATTTCACAAACAATTTATCATCGAAGTAGCAAGACCATTAGCTAATACGATACTTCAAACGATTCATTTAAATTAATTCAACATGGCAGTCATTACACTTATAACACTTATCACAGCGCCTATAGAAAGAGTATTTGATTTATCCAGAAGTATTGACCTGCATCGTTTGTCACTGGCTCACACCAATGAGAAAGCCATTGACGGAAGAACAGAAGGTCTTATAGAATGCAATGAAACGGTAACATGGAAAGCGAAACACTTTGGCATTTACCAAACCTTGACCGTAAAAATAATAGCATTAAATAGACCTTCTTCTTTTACTGATAGCCAACAAAAAGGAATTTTCAAATGCATGCATCATACGCACTCTTTTTCACAAGAGGGACTAGAAACTATTATGCAGGATCGCTTTGAATTCAGTGCACCGCTTGGATTTTTGGGTAAACTAGCGGAGTATTTATTTCTAGAAAAATACTTGTACAAATTACTTTTAGAAAGAAATCTTGTCATCAAACGAATAGCAGAGACTGACGAATGGAAGAAGTTAATATAGTTTCCTGATCATTCACAATGCCACAATACCTCTTCCTTGGGTATTGAATATTTATAATCCGGTTGTGTAAATTCCTTGACATAAATTATGTTCAGTGATTTGATCAAACGATCCTTATGGTTTTCATTCCAAATTCTACACGCATAATTGCAAAAATAACCTCTTAAGAATTCTTGATCAGCAATGAGATAATTTTCTGAGTATTTTCTCCAACGATCATTTTTAAATACAGCTACTACAGACTTTGGTTTATACAGGGTCAATTCTTCCGTTGGATGTAACAGATCAAAAGGTGCTGTTCCATCCGAAGGCATGGCCTTCAATACATACCAACCGTCATCTTTAAATACACCAGGAGCAAACATACCCCAGCTTTGATCCAATCTTAAACTGTAACCTATAAATCTTAGATTATCGGACAATTTACTATGTATAAAACTAAGGTTACTGAAGTTCCAATCAAATACAAAAATTGTCAGAAACACCAGAATGGCCGTTTGTATGTTTTGCAAATAGGAAGGAAAAATAACGGGAGCTTTCCATGAGATCAAACCATCGATGTAACGAGCCATAATCGTTGCGTACTTTGATAATAACAATCTTATTTTTACAGTGAGTGCTTCAAATTTATCCATCACAAAAGATGGCAATACACCTAAAACGGTCACCATACCAATCATTGGAAACAAACCAATAAATAGCGTCCATTCATTTATAGAATGGAAAATGATAATCAAAAGTACACCCAGGAACCGAAATAAAGAATGTGCAAAAGGAATGAAGAATAAAACAGGAACCAATAATTCAAAATAGAAAGCAACTCGCGTCAGTTCTTTCAATAAAGCAGGGTGATAATATAAATATTTAGTCAATGGATAAGCAATCTGATCGAGGCTATAGGTATAGTACAAGGCGGTAAATTCGCTGCTCCATTCAGGGCCTTTCAACAAAGCGGATCCTGTATAGAGATAAGAGATTTGTAAAACATAAGCAAGCAAAGCAATGCTGGCTGGTATTGATACATCTTTATTTGCATTGTCTGATCTAATGCTATCGTAAGAATAACAGGCACCCCAGGGAATGAACATCGCCCAGAATAAAACCATGCGCAATAGATCATCACCACCCTGAAGAATAAAACCATTTCGATTATGCAAAGACAATAGTAAAAACCAGGATACTATAGTAAATAGCTGCACGCGATAACCAATAAGAAGCATCATGGCGCAAAAAAAAGAGCATCCGAATAATACAAGTTGTACCTGCCATAAACCACTCATGGTATGGATAGAAACAAAATATTGATTCCAGCCATTTCTGAATAACAACTCCAAAGGCAAGACACCAGTATCGGAATAAAAAGCTTCTAAATCACTGATACGAATGAGCAGATCAACCATGAGGACAATGGCAATACCAATTCGCATGCAGGCTAATGCCCTTAAATCAAAAGATAGATATTTCATTGCATAAAAAAATTAAGCCGGCCCATGCGAGCCGGCTTGTGATCAATAGTATTACATTGTTGTTCCTGTAGTACCACCTGTAGTGGAAGAAGTAGTACCAGTAGAACGCGTTGTAGACCCAGTTGAACGTGTAGTAGAGGTACTTTTTGTAGTAGATGTCTTTTTACCGGTTGTTGCACTTGTTGTACCGGTAGTAGAAGTTGTTCTGGTTGTACTGGCAGTAGTACCAGCAGTACTTGCAGTAGTGATGGAAGTAGTAGCGGTACTACCGTCATTGGTAGTACTTGTAGTACCTGTACCGGTAGTTTGAGCAGTACCATTGATTTCTGCTACAGAATTAGTTCTTGTAAAGCTTAGTAAACCAATTGAAGCACTTACACATACGGCAATAAATAAATTTTTCTTTTTCATAGCGATAATTTTTTGGATTGAAAGTTTAGATCAATAAAACCGATCAAAGACCATGCCTTAAGATAAGTACATTATGAAGGCTATTTTAAAGAGAAGTATGGAAACAATTGCTCTCTCTGTGCAAAAAATACACTGAATTAATACTAAAATAAAAATCCCTGATCTTTTTGTTTGGCCAGGTCCAGCTTTCTTAGCAAAGGAGCCTTAAGGGCTGTATAATCTACAACGGCCAAGTCATGCAACCTCCGTATACTACGGAAGAAATAGTACCTTATAAACGAGCTGCAACACCTGACTCAAAAGCGCCTATTTCATTGGAAGAGCCGATGAACATAGAGTTAACTGCCGACGCTCTTCTCTTGATGTGAGCAAGCGTTAACGTTTGCATAATAATGATCGGATCACGACACTGACACTATCAAATGTACCACTGAGTACAAGAAGTACAATTGACAAATAAAAAAAATTGACCAGGCAAATAAGATCAAATAAACATTCATTAAAAGATTTGATTATTTTTTAAACACCCTAAGGCATGAAGATAAAATAAAAAAGGATTCCGTTAATTAACGGGATCCTTTTTTATTTCTAATTCCTCACGAAGTGTATTAGTGAAGCTAAAGGTATCTTCTCTGTTCTAGTGATGAAGCACTATATAAAGGATCTCTAGTCATATACTGTCTCAGTGTAGGTTGTTGCTGTATGATCAAAAACCTTTTAAAGATTCGTTATAATTATTCCAAAGGAAGAATCGTGCAACATTTCACAAAAATGTAGATGATAAATAATAACAAGATTACGGCTTTTAATAAAAAATTAAAAATCAATAACTCCACAACTCCGGATAAAAATGATTATTAAAATATACACTTACGAATCGCCTGTTCTTTGCTTATTGTTCCAAACAAAAAAGTGCCTGCGTTTCAATAAGCGTTTTCCCTGCAGGTTCATATAGCGTGTGTATTCCTTATCGAAATTTTTCTCCGATAGATCTTTCGCAGCAAAAACATTGTTGTAAACTAATTTGCCTTTTGAGTCCACTACCCAAACCTCTACTTCTACAATGGTCTCGCCCATCAAAGAACTCTTCACATCAATGTTAATCATTCCCGTAACAGGATAAACAATGGCAGAATCCACTAACTGTATAATCTCTGGTTGAGATACATTTTTCAATGCTTTCAACTGAGCCAACGAAAGGCTTTGAGAATAAGTCCAATGACTGATCATTAAAAATATACTGACGAATACAATCCTTTTCATACCGTTTTCTGCTAGCGGTTTAATTAACTTAAGTCTAAGATACTAAAGAATTTTTTTTTAGCCTCAAAGAAAGCTTAAAAAGAAGACTCTATGCATTATTTTTCAACTTTTAGAATCATTTCACACCTGAAAAAGACTTTTATAAGCCATAAAATAGTACTTTCTTTATCCTATTAACCGACTAACCATGCCTACTATACTGCAAGAAAAAATCGTTTTCAATAATAAACTTGTACTGGAAGAAGCCCAAATACAAGACGATCAGCATAAGGAATACACCCGACTTCGTGTGAAACGACAAGATGCTTCAGCTGTGCTCTTGTTTAACATCACTACTCATAAAATTATACTAACGAAACAATTTCGCTATCCTGTAGCCGATCAGATCAAAGAAGACTTGCTAGAAATACTGGCAGGTAAAGTAGATGAAGGAGAAAACCCATTGGATGCGGCCGTACGAGAAGCTGAAGAAGAAACTGGGTATCGCATCAAAAAAGAAAATATACGTTTTCTACTCACTTGCTTTGCTTCTCCGGGTTATAGTTCAGAACGTTTTCATCTATACTTTGCAGATGTAACATCTACTGATCAGAAATCCAAAGGCGGTGGGCTAGCCACTGAACACGAAAGCATAGAATTAGTAGAATTGGAGCTGAATGAATTTAAAGCAATGATCAGGGATGGAAGAATTCAGGATGCGAAAACCATATTGGCAGGGCTTTATGCTTTTGTCCAATAGCACAAAAAAAGGGGAAGCATAATTGCTTCCCCTTTATATAGATTATTTCTAAAGACTATTTTTTTGCAACCTTCTTTTTGGACGCTGCCTTTTTTGTCTTTTTAACTGCTTTCTTAACTGTCTTCTTGGCTTCACCAACTGCCTTCTTTACTACCTTCTTCGCTTTGCCGGAAGCTTTTTTAGTTGCCTTTTTTGCTTTCTCAACAACTTGTTTTTCTTTCGGTCCAACTTTATGCAACAATTCTATAGCCAGTTCCAATGCTGCGGTTAAGACTTTTCTTTTGCCTTTTTTAATAGCATCTTTTGCCAATTGTTTAAAGTGTTCAATAGAAGATTCGGAAGTAGCTTTCTTTTTTACCATAATGTATTTTTTTGATTAAATATCTAATGGAATGAATATAGAAACTTTTATCTAAAATCCAATATTATCTTTTTGCCTGCTACTATGCCAAGGTTTTACAAAGGATACTTTTATAAACTTTTCAAGTGATTCAATAAAGGTTCATAATCCCAATTGTTACTGTATTTTTCTCCGTTGATAAAAAAGGAAGGAGTACCGTTGACACCGCTACGTATACCGCTTTCAAAATCATCTTCCATTTTAGAAAGAATTTCTGCGCTGACCATGTCATTTTGAAATTGCTTTACATTCAAGCCTAAATCCTGAGCATAAGAAAATAAATAACTTTCAGAAAGACTGTCCTGATGCTCATAAATCATGTCATGCATTTCCCAGAATTTACCTTGCTTGCCTGCTGCCTCTGCTGCTACAGCAGCATTCATAGCATCCGTATGTATATTAGTTAAAGGGAAATTACGGAAAATAAATTTTAGTTTATCCCCTAGCGCTTCTTGTATTTGTTTGATGATGTGATAAGCTCTTCCACAATGAGGACATTGGTAATCGCCGTATTCTACCAATTCAATACTGGCGAAAAGATTGCCTTGAATCTGATCTTTGTCTGTAACTTTTCTTGTCAATAAAGAGCCGCTCATCTTAATTTTGTTTCACGTTGTCTAATTCTTCCAATGCATTAAGGATTCCGTCAGCACCAGGATTCATACCTACCGGTGACAAATAAGTCCATCGAATAATACCTTCTTCGTCGATAACATACAAGGCACGTTGAGTCTCTCCTTCTTTTGCATCGTATACATCGTACAATCTGGCTACTTCACCTTTGGGTTCGAAGTCAGCCAATAAAGGAAAATGAAATTTACGATCCTGACTAAAAGCCAAGTGACACCATTTGCTGTCAACAGAAATACCGATCAACTCAGCATTGTGCTTTTTGAAAAAGTGAAGTGTTTCATTGTATAAACCCATCTGGTCGCCGCATACGGGGCTCCAATCAGCAGGATAAAAAGCGAGAATCACTTTCTTTCCTTTGAGTTCACTCAACTTCAATTTTTGATCCGGAGTGGAATGCAATTCAAACTCAGGTGCAGGTATTCCGACAGCTAGCATAAATTATTTTTATAGAGATAATTAATTAAAGCAAATGATTCGTAACATGAATCGGTTGAGTCAGCAATTGATGAACAGGACAACGTTTAGAAATTTCCAGTAAGTGATACCTTTGTTCTGTAGTCAGCAAACCTGTTAATTCTATATTCTGTTCCAGCACAATACCACCGGTTTCTTCTGCTGTTCTTTCCTGGGACAACGTTACTTTGACACTATCCAAAGGCCATTGTTTTCGGTCGGCATACATGCGAAGCGTAATGCAGGTACAGGTAGCCAAAGCTGAATACAATAATTCCTTAGGAGTAAAGCCTTGATCGGTACCACCGCTTACTACCGGTTCATCGGATGTAACCTGTAGTGTGCCGTTACTGACCATCGTTTTATAATGGTCTTTTCCAATAGTGGCTTCAATGATTGTAGGCATGACGTCAGATATAATATTTACTCATGATAACAACAATTATCCGACCAGAAAAGCTTTACGAGAATTATTGATTAGCAATTTCCATCTACTCCGCAAGCATCGCCTGTACCTTCCGGGGTCATATGGTTTACTGCATCAATCTTTTCCTTTTCTTTCCATGCATGCTGCAACGCTTCTAAAAAGGTATCCGGCATTTGTGCACCCGATACACCGTACTGTTGATCCACTACAAAGAAAGGAACACCGCGTATGCCTAAGTGTTGAGCCGTGGCTTCATCGCTGCGCACGTTCTCAGTAAAAGCATCTGTTTGAAGCACATGATCCACTTCCTCTTTGGATAATCCTATTTCTATACTTAATTGAAGCAATGTTGCACGATCAGCAATGTTGCCACCTTCTGTGAAATACGATTTCAATAAGCGTTCCTTCGCCTGATCGCCTAAATTTTTAGTTTTGGCAAACTGTATCAAACGATGCGCATCAAAAGAATTTGCGACCACACATTTATCAAAATGAAAAGTCAATCCTGCACCTGCTGCTGTAGCAGTCAATTGATCGTGCATTTGCTCCGACCACTGCAATGTCTGCCCTTTAATCTCCGCCAAGTATTCCATTGGATTTTTATCGGGTTGAGTCTTCATGGAAGGATCCAGCTCAAAACTATGCCAAGTCACTTCTACTTCATTCTTATGTTCAAAATGGCTCAAGGCCTCTTCAAATCTACGCTTTCCAATGTAGCAAAAGGGACAACGGATATCTGACCAAATATCGACTTTCATAAGTTTTTTAAATTTAAATGATTAACTCCTTTTTGGAAAAACAAGTTCAAAAAAATAGTGGTCAGAGGATAGTAGTCGGTGATCAGTATTTATCAAAAATAGCAAAACATTAATTTACAACAAACTGAACACTGACTACTGATCACTGCCCACTATTTATCATCTCCTTCGCTGCCTCTAACCCACTTCCTAAAGCTGCTTCTACGGTTCCTGTTCCATGCCCCCTGTCCAATGCTTCTCCTGCAAAAAACAGTCGCTGGCCGACAGGTTTCATGAACTGCTGCATGAATTTCTCTGCTTCCAAAGTAGAATAGGAATAGGCTCCTAAGGCATACGGATCGTTTGTCCAGTTAAATACTTTAATCGCTAACAATTCACTTTTCAATTGCTCTATACTTATCTTAAATATTTCAGACAAAGAAGATAGTGCATCCTGCGTCATTTGCTGTTCATCTCCTATATACCGAAAAGCAGCAGGACCGGCCAGCCAGCCTGTTAATACCGGTGAAGGACTAGGTTCCTGTGTCCACCAGGTAGGAACAACTTCATCTGAAAACAAGAAAAATAATTTATGCAAATCTACTCCGGTAGCTTGCTGCACTGATTTGTTTTTCCAAAAAGCTTCTTTGAACTCTAACACGAATTTCACCACATGACCAAAACCCAAAGCATAAGCCGCTTCTGTTTTCTTTGGCAAAGGAGGAAAAAAAGCGATGGATGCTTCCGCCCCTGCCGGAGCCTGCCATACTCCTAAAGGAATTGTAATCAAAACCTGATCGGCTTCGTACGACGTTTTCACATCTGTAATGACTTGTACATGCGAAGCGCTCCAATGAATTTCTTTTACAACTTCAGATAAAAATAATTTAACACCATGAGCATGACAATCCTGCCACAAGGCGTGCATCAACATACCGTATCCTCCATTGAGATGATACTGTTCCCAAGGTTGCTCCTGCTGCCATTCTTCTTTAAAAGCCAGTGTACTCGCTCTGGCTGTATCTGCAGCATCATAACCTTCGATGTATCCTCTGATAGCATCTACCATCTCTACATATTGCGGTCCTGAAAAATGAGACGAAATAAATTCTTCAATGGAAATATCTTCTTTAATACCACTAAGTTTTTCTTCCAATAATTCCTGGTGTTGGATAACGTCATACCCTTTAGTGTATTTACCTCTTCTGAAATTCCAGATCTCTCCTTCTACATGATGATAAACAATTCCATATTCCTGAAGTAATTGTAATGTCAATGGTAAATTGCCGTGTACAAATTCTGCTCCTCCTTCGATGCGCACATCAAATCCTTCCCCTTTCATGCTGTAAATACGTCCACCTATCCGGTCCCTGGCCTCCACTATCATTACCTTCTTTCCTTTCCTGCTCAATTCGCGAGCGGCAGAAAGTCCGGAAGCTCCAGCTCCAATAATAATTACATCTACTTTTGTCATGATGGGAATGATTTGTGTCCAATATAAAAAAAGGATCCCGTTATTACGGGATCCTTTAATGAATCTTTAAATTCCCTACGTCAGTATTACCTGCTTCAGGTCCGATGGGTATTTCTCAGTCCGCCAGCGGCGAGACACCCCTTAAAGATCCGTTACATATAATCTAATAGAAAATAACGTGCCAGTTGATAGCTATATTTAATGCTGTTTTACAGATAACTAATGGCAAAATACTCCTCTAAAATCTATAAACTGTTGAATTGATTTCTTGAGCTAAAACTTCTTATCAAAAGGAGTCGATGATACGCATCGGCGCTTCCTTCTATTGTTATCATTTGCTATTCATAAATTATTTTATCGTTGCGATCTGATAATAAATATTCTTCGGTCTCAATATAATTTTTAAAATTCTGCACATCTTCAGTAACTAACTTCTCAAACAACGGAGTAAACAAGCGTGCTACTTTTTCTCCTACGATACCCAGAGGGGCACGATAGGAAATCTTTGCTTCTATAGCTGTTGAGTTTTCATTGATTTCCCTGAATCTTACATTGCCCGCATTCTCAATGGTAGCACCATGTAAAGACTGCCAACCGATCATATGATTGGGATATTGCTTCACAATCTCTGCTTTCCAGCTGATGGTACCTAAACCTCCTGGCACAGATGCTTTCCATTCGGATAAAGTTTCATCCCACTCTTCTACACTTTTCAAATGCGTCATGAACAAAGGCAAATTTTCTAATCTTCTCCAGAATTCATACACTTCTCTTACCGGCTTGTTTACGATTAAAGAAGTTTCAATCGTAATATTATGTGCAGGATTAGGCAATCTCTTTTTGTTGAATGCGGAATATATTATGCAATTTCCAGTAGCACCGCGGTAAACCAAATAGGCTCCCAATGCCGCATTAAGAACGCTTTTACGTTTTCCTGTCAACGATCTGAACAGTAAAGCCGATCCGGCAGTAACAGAAGCAATGCGCTCAGGTCCGGATACATTGATATTTGATTTTGATTCCATGTGAATAGGATTTAGCTGAATACTTAATCAATCCATTCATAAATGATACCACGATGGTAAAACAATCTGTGTTGCCCCTAAATCTCCTAAAGAGGACTTTTGAGAGCGTAGAAACAGAGCGAAGTATGTACACTGTTTCTCCGCTCTGTTTCTGTTTCTCTTTAACATATGTAGATTTTATTTCGCAAGATGGGACTATTAAACCTACACTGCTCTCCCTAAAATATGTTCTCCGTGCTTTGCTCTGATTTTATCCATGGCCTGGTACAAATTGATGGAACGTTTAGGATCATCAAATAAACTGATCTGGTAATTGCCTCTTACCAGATCAGTCAGGCGTACACCGATCAATCTTACCAGCATTCGTTTGTTGTATAATTTCTCAAACAGATCCGTTACTTTATCCATCAGAAATTCATCGGATGAGGTATAGAGAAAAGAACATTGTTTGGTTTGCGTATCAAAATTGGAATAACGCAATTTTACTGTAATGCATCCTGTAAGGAAATTTTCTTTGCGCAAAGAAAAACATAACT
>JACMQM010000210.1 GCA_014376985.1 Cytophagaceae bacterium
GGGGTGCCTGGAAAGGTTCGGATAAAGAACAGGATGCATTGGCTTACCCGGTATCTAAAGACGTGCTGCGTGGTAAAGATGTCATGCTGCGTGTAGAACGCAATTTCCGTTCTTCCAAGTTTAATGCTTATCTCGGTTTGTCAGGAATTTATCGTCTTACGAAAGACAAAGTATTTTCTCCACCCACTAAAGACATAAGAGAAAAAGACGGAACAACGGGACTAGCCCTGACTGCTCTGGGCGGTGTGGGCTATAATATCACCGTGAAGACCAGCATCAAAGGAATGTTTGGCTACAAACTGATGCAACGAACCACCAATACTGACGGGCTTTCCAGAGAATGGGTGCAAACTATTGGTGTAGAATATAAATTCTAAACGTGTCGATCATGAAATTCAACTTTTACATACTCTTCGTTTTTTGTTTGACTGTTTCATTTGTCCATGCGCAATCCGTAGAACGAAATGTTCAAAAAGCGGATTCATTATTCTGGGCAGGAAATTATCAGCAAAGCCAAACGTATTATACAAAAGCGGCAGAACAAGCTGGCAAACAAAATGTGGCATTGTATTATGCTGCCCTACAAAAACAAGCGGAATGCCAGGTCAGACAAGGATTGTTTGACCTAGCAGAAATAACTTTACAACGCGCCCTGCAAGAATGCACCACAAATGCAGTAGCGCAAAAGACTGGATTGTTAAATACATTGGGTCTCTCTAAAATCGGACAAGGAGCATATGATGAAGCCGAAGAGGCCTTGAATAAAAGCATTGCTTTAAGCGGTAACGACAAAATAGTAAAACCTGCTTTAGCTGAAAGTTATAATCACCTCAGCATTTTATACTGGACCACCAGCAACAATGAAAAGGCGATGGAGTATGCCATGCAAGCCCTGCAGCTCCGCCAATCTATTTACGGAGAACAATCGGCGGTCACCGCAGGATCTTACATGAACCTGGGATTGATCTACCAACATAACGAACCGGAACAGGCGATTATTTATTATGATAAGGCCATCGCCATATATACCGCTGTTTTTCAATCCAATCATCCCCTTATTGCGAGTGCGTTGATCAATAAAGGGATTGTTTATCAAAATGAACAAACGTACAATTCTTCCTTGTCTCAATTTGAAAAAGCTTTAACGATCATCGAGTCTTCTGTAGGAAAAAATCACGTCAACTATGCCTTCACCCTTTCGCATATTGGTAATGTCTATTTGCAAACAGGCAAAGTAGAAAAGGCCGAAGAATATCAATTGCAAGCTTTAGCTATTTTCATTGCTAGCGTAGGCAAACGTCATCCGGAAGTAGCAGAGTGTTACAATGAATTGGCGGCGATTGAACTGCAAAAAAAGAAATACAAAAAATCTCTCGCCTACTATCAGCAAGCACTCATTGCCAACTCTTTTAAATTCAGCAACGCAAAAACCTACGCTAACCCTTCTACCGAAGATGTAATTCATTCGGATCTTATGCTGAATACTTTTCTATTAAAGTCGCAGGCGCTGGAAGAAAAACACGTGAATAAAGATTTGAAAGTAAAGGACCTGCAATTTGCGCTCTCTACACTTCAAAGCGCCGATACCTTGTCAGAGGCCATTCGTCACCGTCGTACCAATAAAAAAGACAAAGTAGAACTAGGCAAACTTACCAACGATATTTACGAGCACGCCATTCACCTCTGCCTCATGCTTTCTGAAATTACTTTACATAAAAAAATCTACTACGCTCAGGGATTCTTATTCTCGGAAAAAAATAAAGCGGCGGTATTACTGGAAGCCATATCGGATGCGAAAGCCAAGTCTTTTTCGGGCTTACCCGATTCTTTGCTAAAAAAAGAAAGTGAAATTAAAAAGCGTATTGCCTATGGAGAACAGTTGCTTAAAAAAGCAGAGACGGAAACAGAGAAAACACAATGGCGTTCTTTTGTGTTGAAAGAAACCAGATTGTATGAAAATTACATCGAACAATTGGAGAAGGACTTTCCTGCTTATTACAATTTGAAATACAAAAAAAATACATTGACAGCAAAAGAACTGCAATTATTCTTGCCAGATAGTACCGCACTGTTTCATTATTTCATTTCCGACAAATACGAAGAAGTGTATCTGTTTGTATTGGACAAGAAAAAACTAAAGTTAGTACGCAAGTCTAAAGACAAGAACCTGGACAAACAATTGACAGCTTGGAGAAACAGTATCTGCTATCGCTTACAGGATCAGTACATAGATTTTGGCAATGCGTTAAGCAAACAACTCTTGCCTGCTAGTTTGCCTTCCCATACTTCACTTATTATTATTCCGGATGGCAGACTTAGTTCGACTCCTTTCGAAGCACTGTTTACAAGTGAAGCCAAAGCAAATAGTGAATTGCCTTTAGTACTAAAGAAGGCAGCCATCTCCTACAACTACAGTGCGTCATTGTATTTAGAAAGTTTGAAGAAAAGCAAAACACAATGTGCCACAGGCAATGTTTTGTTGTGCGCACCGATCACATTCAATGGCAAAATCACCAACCTTCCCGGCACACAAAAAGAAGTAGAAGGTCTTTCAACTTCCTTCAAGAATAAAGGTTTTGCAGTTCGTTCTTTCTTGAATGATGAAGCCAGTGAAAGCGCATTGAAAAAAGCCAGCGCTAACGAATGGACATATATACACTTGGCCACCCATGGACTCGTAAATGAAAATGACCCTGACCTTTCCAAGATTATGTTGCAAGCCAACAAAGAAGATGACGGTGATTTACATTCAGGAGAAATTTACACCCTGAATCTGAAATCAGAGCTCATTACACTATCTGCTTGTCAAACCGGTTTAGGTAAGGTTACAAAAGGAGAAGGCTTAATTGGGTTGTCAAGAGCTTTACTTTACGCGGGAGCCAACAACATCATCGTATCACTGTGGAGCGTTTCAGATCAGGCCACTTTGCAATTGATGAACAATTTATACAACAACATTTTGAACGACACAAGTTGCATCAGCTACGGCAAGGCACTCCAGCAAGCAAAACTAGCTTTGTTAAAAAACAAAGAAATGAGTGAGCCGTATTTTTGGGCGCCGTTTATATTAGTAGGAAAATAGAAATGAGAATTGGGAGGAGAATAATCGTATCTCTCATCTCTTATCTCTACTTTCTTAAATTCATCGGCAAAATATCCGCCGTGCACAATTCCTATTTTTCAGAAGTCACCGAATAATTAGAGCCATTTCCATTTTTTCAATAACTTATTGAGATCAAAAGTAAAGTAAAGAGTAGTTGTCTTCCTTTCTCTACCTGCAACCAAAGGAGTTATATTAAAAAATTACTATGAGCAAAGGGCGTGATTTTATTGTCGCTTATCGAAATACTTCTTTTAATATGGAATGACCGACTGGACATGTTGACAATGACGCTACAATTCGAATTAAATCTTTAAACTAACCAGATTAATATACAAATTCTACTCTATTTCACTTCACAACCAGGCAAAATCAGCTCTCTGATTTCAGATCTCACTGTTAGTCTATCATTGGCATTCTCGTAAACGGCTTGCTTTGATCAAAGATATAACGGTACGTCACATGTGTCTTACGAATAGACCCTCCGGCCGATTCCGCCACGCGCATCATCTTGGGATTGAAATCGCCGATCCAGTTCATTTCAAATTCCGTATAACGTTTCATCGGCTGTATCTTTTTTGCCGCTGCCATCACAATGGCTCCTTCCAGACCACGCCCCTGAAACTCAGGAATAACGCCAAAGGCCACACCAAACATTTTCTTGCAAGTGCCGGTCCATTTATAATACAAGAATTTCAATTTCGCAACGATATCCCACTTGCCTTTCAGCTTGCCGTTTAAGTTTTTAAACAATTGATTCAATTCCGGAATCATGATAAAAAAAGCGGTTGGCTCCTCTTTGTAATAAGCAAACCAAATGATCTCTTCATCCAACACCGGTTTTAATTGATTCATAATTGACATCGCTTGTGCTTTCGGCATCTCGCGCACACCTGCATGTTTCGCCCAGGCTTTGTTGTAGATGTAACGGAAATCTTCCGCGTATTTATCGAGTTGATTTTTCTTGATGTGTTCAAATCGGAACAAAGGATCACGCGCAATGCGATCTGCTTTTTGTTGGTACACTTCAGGAAGCTGGCCCACTACCGGTCTCCAATACGTATATTGCTGAAAGTATTCTTTGAAGCCGTAATTCTCAAAAAGCGCTTTGTAATACTTTTGATGATAAGGCATGCAATAGTTGGGTTCATAAAACCCATCGACCAATAATCCCCACCATTTATCGCGTTCACCAAAATTGATGGGGCCATCCATCGCTTCCATGTCCCGCTCTTCCAACCACTTCTTGGAGGTGTCAAATAAAAGTGTTGCCGCAGCGGTATCGTCTATGCATTCAAAAAACCCAGTGCCACCGGTGGTATACTCCGAAGTTTTTGCTGTTTTCTTATTGATAAAGGCCGCTACCCTGCCAATGACTTTTTTACTATCGTCATACAATACCCAGCGGGTACATTCCCCATGCCTGAAAAACTTATTGACCTCCGGATTGAAAACATCTTCAATGTCACTGTCCAAAGGACGGATCCAGTTTGGGTCGTTTTTATAGAGTCCAACAGGGAATAAGAGGAAATCTTTTATTTCGGAAGAGAATTTAACTTCTTTGAGGGTCATTTTATAAGGAATAATACACCAGGGACGAATATAGTGATTCCTGATTTTATAAAATAACTCCATTTCTCAGCAATAACTGGCATTTTAGAATTTGTAAATCCTTTATTGTTAGCTTAATGCTAATTCAGCATTAATAATCTGCATTTTTTTTTGTGATTGTTTTGCAAATATTAAAAAAGCCCCTACATTTGCACACCCTATTACGGGAGCTTAGCTCAGCTGGTTCAGAGCATCTGCCTTACAAGCAGAGGGTCACTGGTTCGAACCCAGTAGCTCCCACATTAAAAGGTTCCTACTTTAAAGTTTGGAACCTTTTTTTATTTTAACCCTATTCCTAAACCTTATTTTTATGACTTCAAGAATGTTTCTTCTA
>JACMQM010000211.1 GCA_014376985.1 Cytophagaceae bacterium
ATAACGTCTTCTATTACGATAGACTTTTCCATGACAGCAACAAGCGGTACCTTGAGCGTGGTGGCCAATAACGGATCAGGAAATAGTGTTCCAAGAACGCAAGCGATCACAGTGAATGCAATGGCTTCACAACCGGGATCTATATCTGGTTCTAATACTGCAACACAAGGACAAAACAATGTGGCTTACTTCGTACTGGCTCAGTCTGGTGTCACATTCAACTGGACTTACAATGGTACAGGTGTAACGGTAGTTTCCGGACAAGGCACAGAAGGAGTAACAATCAATTATTCATCTACAGCGACTTCGGGAGATATAGAAGTAACAGCCTCTTCTGCCTTATGTCCTTCAACAAGTTTACCAACTTCAATGACTATATCAGTTTCTCCTTCTACAGGTATTGAAGACGGACAGTCTAATGCTTCTTATTCCATGTTTGTTTATCCTAACCCAGCAACATCTGAAGCAATAGTAGAACTGAATATGAAGACAACATCTCATGTAAACGTGACGGTGTATGACATATTAGGTCATGAAGTAAAAGTGCTCATCGATCAGAATTTAACAAGTATGACACAAGCGTTCTCACTGGATGGGTTAGCTTATGGAGTATACTTCGTCAAAGCAAAATCAGGTGATGAGGTGGTGACCGTGAAGTTGATCAAACATTAATCTTAATTTGCAATCATAAAAAAAGGGAGTCTGAATTCAGACTCCCTTTTTTTATAACGGTTATTTTTTCTCTGCGGCCAACCAAACAGGTTTAGTTTCCGGTTGGTGTTCCTGACCTATGATGTCTCGGTATAAATCAGGACGACGTGCTTTCTTGTAACGATAACCTCCGGCCAGCTGTAATTTGTCTGGTGTAACGGTAGCCATGCATAAATCATTTTCAAAGCTTTTAACTTCTGCCAACACTTCTCCATAAGGATCAAGAATCAATGAATTGCCATTTTTCAAATGCTCTCCATCATAACCGATTGGATTAGTGAAAACATAATACACACCATTGTCATACGCGCGAGCCGGTAACCAACGCATCAACCAACCTTTTCCTTTCGGTCCGTCAAATTCCTGACGAAGCGAAACAGGATCTAGTTCTCTGTTTTTCCAAAAATGATCTTCGACGTAGCCTCTTCCAGGCATAGCGGATGGCGTACACATGGTAACATGTGGTGCGAAGATTAAGTCTGCACCCAATAGAGTAGTGGCTCTTACATTTTCTATTACATTGTTGTCATAGCAGATCAAGATGCCGCACTTCCATCCTAATAAATCAAATACCACATATTCATTGCCGGCTGACAGATAGGTGCTGATGAAAGGATGTATTTTTCTATACTTTGCTTTTAATCCTGTTTTATCAACACAAATGTAAGTGTTATAAAATTTGTCGTCTTCTATCTCTACTAAACCGGCAAGCACAACAATGTCATACTGTGTAGCGAACCGAATTAGTTCTTGTGTACTGGGCCCATTAGGAACAGGCTCGGCGATAGCGAAGAGTTCTGACTTGGAAATGTTTTTTAAATACGTATAGGCTGTAACGGATAGCTCATGAAAGCTTACAACATCCGCCCCTTCCAGCTTAGCTCTGGCAGTGAGTGATTCAATGATAGACAAGTTGTACGCCTTATCTCCGTCTTTGGGTTCAAATTGTGCGGCTGCTATTTTTAGGTTTTTCATATCGGAGTCAAAATATGGTAGTTGCCTTAGGATATTTGTTGGCGTCCCGCTAACAAGTGATGGAATGAAACACTTCCATAATTATTTGTTATACCATCCCGATGTTGGCGAGACGTCAACATCAACTTAAATAATATCCAACTTCTTCATCAAAAATGAAGCACTCATCTTCTCACATACACCTGGCTTCAATTTATAATCAAAGTATAAATCTTCCGCCCGTATTTCTACTTCAAAACATTTATTGGCCAAGTAATCCGGATATTCATTCGTTAGTTGAGTAACAGATAAATCATGTGTCGCGATAATGCCTGTAGCTCGTTGTGCAATGAGTTTTTTAACTAAACCTACTGTGCCTTCATATTTATCGTTGGAGTTGGTTCCTCTCAGAATTTCATCCAGCATAATGAATGTCTTTTTATTAGCAGTAAGTTGTTCGATCAGCAATTTCAATCGTTTCAATTCCGCAAAGAAAAATGATTCATTGTTAGATAATGAATCGTTAATGCGCATGCTGAGGAATACTTCGAAAGGATGAAAGATAAACTGCGAAGCACAAACCGGTGCGCCCATTTTTGCCAATATTAAATTCAATCCTAAGGTTCTTAAGAAAGTACTCTTTCCGGACATGTTGGATCCTGTCAGGATGACAAATTTTTGATCGGTAAAAGCGATGCTGTTGCACACTCGTTGAGCTGCCGGAATCAATGGATGTCCCATTTCTTCTGCAATCAATTGATCACTGATGGAAGGAATAGGATAAATGAAAGCAGGATTATTGAAAGCAAAATTCGCCAGACTATTTAGTGCATCGATTTCACTGATGATTTCCAACCATTGCTCCAATCCTGAAGCATAGCGTTGCTTCCATTCTTCCAGTGCGTAAATGCTGTGAATATTATACAAGAACAAACCATTGGAAAAAATAGCCGGCAAGCCATAGTTCATCGATTCGATGCGAAACAAGATGCGAGACAACTCTTCCAGGGCTTTATGTGCTTTTGTATTGGATAAAAAAAGTTTTTGCTGGTACTGCTTTAATTTTTCAGACTGAAAATTTTCTCCTTCAATATCAGCAATGAGCTGACTGTACATAAATAATCTTTTACTGCTGTCAGCAAGTTGTTCGTAATCCTTTTTGATGTGCTTGAGTAAAAAGCCAAAAAGGCCAAGGTTAATAAAAAAGAGTACTGTGACAGCCTGGTAATATATATCCTGATCGGTGATCAAATAAGCTGCCGCAAATAAGTATAGAACAGCGGGAAGAATATAGCCTAGTTTTTTATATAGGGTATGAGATTGAAAGTACGATGGAGTAGCTACCCATCGACGAATGTTGTCAATACTGTTTTTGTCATCTTTATTCAATAAGCCTTTTGCAGTGAAATGCTGGCGCCAGTCAATTTTTTCAGACAGCTCTTTGATGGCATATTGATGGGTTAAAATCTCTTGCTGATTTTGTGTTTTGAAAAGCGATGCCAGTTTATTTCTGCCGATGGCGGTACAAGTTCTGTTGACATGCTGAAACAAAGAGTGACGTCCAAAAATATCCAGGTCATGCGTATAAGGATGTTCCGTCTCTACATATTCTAATCCTGTTGGGAAATGGGTTAGATCACCTTGAATCGCTTTTACTTCGTTTTCATTGATGTTGATCAACTCTTTGTAAAGTAAAATCTGTTTTTTAAGAGCGTTGTGTTTTTTAATCAGTGAGAAGAAAACAATGCCTCCCAAAAGAATAAAAAGGATGGCATAAAAACTATCGTAGCTAAAATGAATGTAAACCGATGCCATTGTTAAAAGGGCAGCCAATAAGCGAAGCGTTCCTATACGAGTGCTTGCCAATTTTTCGTCCTGCAAGAGTTTGGTGTACTTGCTGATTTGCTCAATATAAATGTCTTTCATAGCAGTCAATGGTCAGTTGTCAGTAAGAAGAAAAATCTGATCACTGACAACTGATTACTATTTTTTATTCTTTTTCTTTCAATTCTAACCAACGGAAAGTATGTTGCTCCAATTTATCTTCCAGCGTTTTCAACTCATTACCTGCTGACAAAATAACATCGTAACTATTGCCGCTGTTGTTCATCTTTTCTATAAGTACAGCTTTATTACCTTCCAGCTTTTCGATCTCTTTATCCAGGTCTTCGATTTCTTTTTTCTCTTTGTAACTGAGTTTCGATTTCGTTTTTTCAGCAACAACCTCTACAGCAATAGGAGCAGCTGCTTCTGATTTTTTCTCAATAGAACTATTTATATTTCTATTGGTCTTTAAGTATTCCTGGTAGTCGGTATAATTTCCGTTAAATAATTGCACTTCCGGTCCTTGTCCGAATAAGAACAATTCATCGACTGCCAAATCCATCAGGTAACGATCATGGGAAATCAACAGCAAGGATCCTTCAAATGATTCCAGGAAGTCAGCCAAACTATTGATAGTGTCTAGATCCAAATCATTGGTAGGCTCATCGAGAATCAGAAAATTAGGGTTGCTTAGTAAAGTAATGATCAACTGCAAACGCTTTTTCTCTCCTCCACTCAATTTGTAAAAAGGAGTATATTGATCTGTACCACTAAAACCAAAAGTTTGCAAGAAGACACTTACGGATAATTGTTTTTTACCTACTTCTATGTATTCCGTGATGTTCTTTACAATGTCAATGACACGTTCGTTAGGTGGATAAGAAGTTTCTTCTTGTTTCAACCAACCGATCTTTGTGGTCTCTCCCAAATCTATTCTTCCGGAATCAGGTTTTAGTTCACCCGATAATACTTTGATGAAGGTACTTTTCCCAGATCCATTAGGTCCAACCAATCCAAGTTTTTCTTTCCGCGTAAAAACGTGTGTAAAGTTTTCAAATATTTTTTTATCCGGAAAGCTCTTCGATAAACTGTGTGCTTCCAGTACTTTATTTCCTTGGCGGGCACCTTTTACCTGCCACTGAATTTTGCTATCGTCCGCTTTTTCATTGGCTTTCTTTTCTGTTTCAGAAAAGGCTTCTACACGGTACTTCGCTTTTGTACCACGTGCTCTGGGCTGACGGCGCATCCAGTCCAGTTCTTTACGGTAAAGGTTTTGCGCTTTGCCTGTCACGACTTCCTGCTGACGCGCACGCTCTTCTTTGTTTTCCAGATAAGAACCGTACTTGCCTGAATGTTTGTATAATTTACCGGCGCTGATTTCAATGATGGTGTTACACACCGTATCCAGGAAATAACGATCGTGAGTAATCAATAATAAAGTCGTATCAGATTTGCTTAAGTAGTTTTCCAACCAGGCAATCATCGACAAGTCCAAATGGTTGGTAGGCTCATCCAGCAACAATAAATCCGGCTCAGTAATCAATACTTTTGCCAACGCCATACGGCGCTTTTCTCCACCCGACATCAGGTTGGTCATCTGATTGAAATTATTGATGCCCAGTTCAGATAAAATACTTTTGCAGCGCGATTCATAATCCCAGGCCTGCAAACGTTCCATCTCTTCAAATGCTTTTGTCAATTGATCCGGATCTTCTGTTATGAGCGCTTGATCGTATAACTGTATTGCTTTTACAATTTCATCGCTGCCTTCAAAGATCCACTCCAGTACCGTTCTGTCGTTTTGTACCACAGGCGTTTGCTCCAGCAACCCAATTCTTATTTCTTTGTTGACGGCTACATCTCCTTTGTCTGGTTGGATCTTACCGGATAAAATAGTGAAGAGGGTAGATTTCCCGCAACCGTTTTTACCGACCAATGCAATTTTTTCTCCTTGTTGTATTCCGAATGTAAGATCTTCAAACAGCGTTTTTTCATTAAAGCTTTTAGAAAGATTGCTTACCGATAAATAATTCATAAAATAAAGTTAGATAATAATATGCTTGTCATTCCTAGAAGAATGAGATTTTTACTTTGTATGAAGATGAAAATAACTATTAATTGTTGGATGATTTGGGCATTACCGCCATTCCATCTTTAAAGACTATTTCGATCTTTGATTGGCGGTCGGGCTCTCGCTCCAAGTCCGTCTCCCCGCAAAAGCCCCAAGCGCTTCGGGCTTTTCGCTCGATCCCTAACGCAGCTTGCATTAGGGATCGAGCCATTGTTTGAGCTCTTTTTCTTTGATTCGTTAGACGATTTTATACATTGAACTTTGATTCAAAGAAAAAAGCGAGTGGCGAAAGCCCGGCCCGACGAAGGAGGGAAATGCCCTAATAAAGACAACATTAATAACATTAAACTTCTAATTCTTCCTTCTCTTATTCTTCAACCTGGTAAATGCGCATCTTATCGATGGTCAGTTCCAGATCGGTAAGAATGTTGATGTAGGCTATATAAGCACTGTGTGGACTTTCAAAAGGGCTGAAATAATTGTGTACTTCTCCGTCGGAATGTTGCTTGGTGCTCATGTAGTAAAAATGATCCGAGCATTGCAGCGCCGACCATATTTCCTGTAAAGATCGGTTTTTTAATTTGAATATGATATCCCTGAGACTGTATAGTTTCTCTATACACTCCTTCTGCATGTCATTTTGCACCCAGGCGCTGATATTCTTCTCAGAATCAGCCCAGGATGTGATGTGCGGGACAATGAGTTTTTTGACCGTAAAAAAGCTTTCTATGGTTTCTGAAGGTGTCAAAAACTCTATTTTCTTTGTTGCGATGCTGTTATTGATCCACTGACTTAAAAAAGAAAGAATGCCTTCTTCCTGGTGAAAATGTTCACCGAAGGTTTCATAATCCAATCCGAGGTTGACGGTATTTTGAGGGGCTGACAATTGCAAAATCTTTTTAGTAAACTGATCTGCTTTGAGTGTCGATTTCTGTTGGTGAAAACGAAAGGCAATTTCATCTGATAAAATAAAATTACGAGGAATCAAGGCTAAGTTTTCGTGTGGATGTGAGCGGTAAAGCCTATTCGTATTGGCTTTACCCAAATTGTTTTCACTGCCTTCTATCCAGATGCCTTCATAACCGTTGTTGTGAACGGTCTCTGTGATGGCATCCTGATACAGCAATTCGGTATTGCGAAATACTTTCGGTTCTACACCTATGTATTTGCGCATGGCTTTTTTATGCAATTTAATCTGACGGTCAAATTCTTCCCGATTGTAAAAGGCCGCCAGCGAATGGTAATAGGTTTCTCCTAAAAACTCTACGCACTTCGTATCGGCAAGTGCTCTGAAAGAAGCGATGACATCAGGTCTATGCTTAGCTAACTGCTCAATCACCAAACCACTTAGAGAAAAAGAACATTTAAAGTTTCCTTTATGTGTTTCAATCAAATTAAGTAAAAGCTTGTTGGCTGGTAGGTAACAATTGTCGGAGACCTTATTCAGAATCCCTTCGTTGAGTTCGTTGTTGAAATAATCCGGTTCTTTGCCCAGATCAAAAAAAGAAAAATTACGGATGCGAAGCGGTTGATGTACCTGAAAATAAAGGCAGACAGAGGGCATAGGTTAATTCAATATTTTGTCGTACAGCGCCATAGCTCTGTCGGCAGCGTGTTCCCAAGTAGATTCTTCGATGTCTTTAGTGGCTTGCGTCACGCACTTGCTGCGTAATTTCTGATTACTTAACAAAGATACAATGTGTTCTGCAAATGCTCCGGTGTTCCAGTGATCCGCAAACAATGCGCCTTTCAATAACTCATACATTCCTGATTGTGCAGAAATGACACAAGGCACTTTAAATTGTACAGCTTCTAATGCAGTTAATCCAAAAGGCTCTGACATGGACGGCATGCAATACACGTCGGCCATAGCCATTAGATCAAAGAGTTGCTGGCGATTCAATTGTCCGGTGAAATGGATTCTGTCTCCTGTTTTATGATGCGCTCCGCTCTCTACTGTCTCAGGCAAAAGATTGCCGGTGCCAGCCATGACAAAACGGGTATTCGGCTTTTTCTTCAACACACGCTGTGCAATTTCAATAAATTGAAGCGGTGCTTTTTGTTGGGTCATTCGTCCTACAAAAACAACCAAAGGATCTTTAAATGGTTTTTCTTTTTTGTAAGGAAGTATATTTTCCATACCGTTGCGTATGGTGAATA
>JACMQM010000212.1 GCA_014376985.1 Cytophagaceae bacterium
ATGGTGAGAGCCAATGTCATTAAAATAGTAAACGGACTGAAGTAATTGGATTATGATTCAACAAGTCGAACAACCTCTGATTGAAATCCATGACCTCACGGTCACTTATCACCGCAAGCCGGTGTTATGGGGTGTTGATTTCACATTACCGAAAGGCATCATTGCCGGTATCATGGGGCCAAATGGTGCGGGTAAGTCTACACTGATCAAAGCCATGATGGGTCTTGTACCTGTAGGCAGTGGCTATGTAAAATTATTCGGAGAGGACTTAAAAGAAGTTCGCGCGAAAGTGAGCTATGTACCGCAAAAAGAATCGGTGGACTGGGACTTCCCGGCTTCTGCGCTGGATGTGGTATTGATGGGTCGCTATGGAAAACTGAAATGGTTTCAACGTCCGCGCAAAGCCGATCGTGATGTAGCGATGGACTGTCTGAAGAAAGTCGGGATGGAAGCTTTTGCTAATCGTCAGATCTCTCAGCTTTCCGGTGGACAACAACAGCGGGTATTCATTGCGCGTTCTCTGGCGCAGGATGCAGATCTGTATTTGATGGACGAACCTTTTGCCGGTGTGGACATTGCGACAGAAACAGCCATTGTGGAATTGCTAAAAGAAATGACCAGTGAAGGTAAAACAGTAGTTGTTGTACACCACGATTTACAATCGGCGGAAAACTATTTTGACTGGCTCGTACTTCTGAACTTACGACTGGTAGCCAGTGGCCCGATCAAGGAGGTCATGACGAAAGAGTTGTTGCAGGAAACGTATGGTGGGAAGTTGAATATTTTAACTACGGTGACGGATTTACTTAACAAACAAGATTTTCCCGTGCGGGAGAAATAGTGAAGAGTGAATAGTGAAGAGTGAATGATTATCGAATACACTTAATTCTCTCTTCACCCTTCACTGTTCACTATTAAAAAACTACACAATAACATGTTCGACCTCTCCATCCTATATAACCCTAACGTCCTATACGTCATCCTCGGCTGCCTGCTCATGTCCGTGAGTGCGTCGACGGTGGGTACGTTTACGTTTTTGCGGAAGAAATCACTCATCGGTGACGCGGTGGCGCATGCGATCTTGCCGGGAATTTGTCTGGCTTTTATATTGAACGGTACGAAGAATCCTTTATACTTGATACCGGGCGCATTTCTAACAGGTTGGTTGTCGATTTTGTTGGTGGATGCCATCACACATCACAGTAAGATCAAACAGGATGCAGCCATTAGCATTGTCTTGTCGGTGTTTTTCGGAACGGGTATTTGGTTGTTGACTGTCATCCAGCACAGCGGCATGGACAATCAATCGGGCCTCGATGCTTTTTTGTTTGGTAAGGCTGCTGCCCTCACCTCTTTTGATGTGTGGGTATTTGGTATCGTAGCTTTATTACTCATCGCTGCGATCTGGGCTTTCTATAAGGAATTCCAATTGTTAAGTTTTGATAAGGATTTCGCTCAAAGCATTGGATACAAAACACAATTATTGGAATTACTTTTAAGTGGATTAACGGTACTCGCTATCGTAACCGGTATACAAGCCGTCGGCGTAGTGTTGATGGCTTCTCTGTTGATTGCTCCGGCAGCCACTGCGCGTTTCTGGACAGACAAATTGCATGTGATGATTTTCATCGCGATTCTCATCAGTTCTGTTTCCGCCATCATTGGTGCTTCTGTTTCTTATATCGTGCCTTCTATGCCTACCGGTCCCTGGATCGTGATGGTATTGTCGTTGTGTGCGGTACTAACTTTCATCTTCGCTCCTGGCCGCGGTATTGTTGTGAGATGGTTAAAGCAACGCCGCAATCAAAAACAGATGCTGGAAGAAAATATTTTAAAGACGTTTTACTACCTGACACAAACTACCTCAGATACCGACAAAGCATATTACAAATTAACAGACATTCAAAAGCAACGTGCGCTGCGTGAATCGGAATTGAATAAAGGAATCGAAGCATTGATCCGCCAAGGATATATTAGTCGAGAAAGAGATAAAGGGACAAAACAGGAACTATATAGCTTAACTAAAGAAGGACTGCAACAAGGCAAGCGTGTCGCTCACCTGCACCGTCTGTGGGAATTGTACTTAACAGAATACTTACATATAGCTCCCGATCACGTACACGACGATGCGGAAACGATTGAACACGTATTGACTCCTGAGTTGCAAAAGAGGTTGGAGACTATATTAGGGAATCCGGAGATTAGGCCGGAGGTGAAGTAACTAGTTGTTAGTAAAAATAATTACTGATTACTTTATACAAACTGTCTTGTCCTAAATCCCCTGAAGGGAACTTTGATTTGATGGTTAATTAAATATCCTCTTGAAAGATTAAGAATTAAAATAAAAGAGTTACACGAATGTCATTGCTGGAAGTCCCCTTTAGGGGATTTAGGGGTAAGACAGATTGAATAAAAACTATGGATGCTTTTTGGATTATCTTAACCGGAATTTTAGTAGTTGCTTCGAGCTCAATCTTAGGTTGTTTTTTAGTATTAAGAAAAATGACCATGGTCGGTGATGCTATATCGCATGCGGTATTGCCGGGGATTGTGTTGGCTTATTTGTTTGCGGGGGAACGCAATTCCATACTGATGATCATCGGTGCCTCGGGGATTGGTTTGCTGACGACGTTCTTGATTGAGTTCTTTCATAAGAAAGGCAATGTGCAGGAAGATGCTTCGATCGGTATTACGTTTACTTCTTTCTTTGCGCTCGGTGTGATTTTGATTTCTTACTTCGCGGAGAACGTGGACCTGGATCAGGATTGTGTGTTGTATGGAGAGATTGCTTATGTATCGCTGGATCCTTTATTGATTGGTGATATCGAATACGGACCGAAAGCGATCTGGTTATTGTCTTTTGTTTTTCTGATGGTGTTGGCGGTGATTATTCCTGGTTATAGAAGTTTGTCGCTTACAACGTTTGATCCAAATTATGCACAGGCCATAGGCATTTCCGTAACGCTCTGGCACTATGTATTGATGTCGCTGGTTTCCCTGACTACCGTGGCTTCTTTTGAATCAGTAGGTGCTATTTTGGTGGTTGCCTTTTTGACGGTACCTGCCGCTACGGCGTATTTATTGACGGAAAAATTAAAAAGCATGATATTATTGAGTATCTTATTTGGTGTATTGGCCAGTATCATCGGGTACTACTTAGCGGACTTCAGTAATGGGTCTATTGCAGGGGCGATGGCTACGGCTTCGGGTATTTTGTTTGGAATTGTTTTCGTTGGAAAACGGTTGTATGATAGATACCATAGGTTAACCACAGTTTCACAAAACTAGAACTGTTTTGCCCCTAACCGCTAAAGGGGAACACTGCTGAGTCTGACAATATGCACAGTAATATAAAATAAAAAAAATAAAGAGTTACATGACAATTATCGCTGGAAAGTCCCCTTTAGGTGATTTGGGGGCAAGACAGAATGATAAAAAAATCAACATGAAAATAACAACCAAACTTTCCTCTCTCCTTCTCCTGCTCTTGCTCAGCACGGCTGCTGTGGCTCAGGTGGACGCTACCTTAAAAATCAAATGGTTCAAATATGACGAGGCTATTAAAGAAGCGGCTAAGAAAAAGAAATTGATCGTCATTGATGTATATACCGACTGGTGCGGCTGGTGTAAGGTGATGGATAAATCTACCTTTACGGATCCGGATGTGATCAAGTATGGTTCTAAGAAGTATGTGTTCGTGAAGTTGAATGCGGAAGGCAAAGAAACCATAAACTATAAAAACATTCCTTTAACAGAAAGAGAATTCGCCACGAAGATTTTAGGAGTATCTTCTTTTCCTACTACTGTATATTTAGACAGTAAAGAAGAAATACTGAGCGCTGTGCCGGGTTACCTGGAAGCGAAAAAATTTAAAATGGTGTTGGCTTATTTTGCTGAAGGTCATTATAAAACCACTCAATGGCCGGAGTACGAAAAAAATTACCATGAGTAAACTGATTTCACAGGATACTATTGTAGCCATCGCTACACCTCAGGGACAAGGTGCCATTGGCGTGATCCGTTTGTCGGGGGATCAAACGTTTAACATCTTAAAAGAAATTGCGCCTTCCAAAAACTGGCACGAGCTGGCTTCTCATACCATTCATCTGGCGCACATCAAGCGTGAGGGGATTTTATTGGATGAGGCTTTGTTTGCCTTGTTTAAAAATCCGCGTTCGTATACGGGTGAAGATGTGGCGGAGATTTCCTGTCACGGTTCTCCGTTTATCTTGCAGCAGGTGGTGCAACTGATTTTAGAAAAAGGCGCACGCTTAGCGAAAGCCGGTGAGTTTACACAACGTGCTTTCTTACGCGGCCGCATGGATTTGGCGCAGGCGGAAGCGGTAGCGGATTTGATCGCTTCGGAAACGGAAGCATCGCATCGCATTGCGATGAACCAGATGCGCGGCGGTTTCTCTAATGAAATAAAAGAACTGCGTGTACAGTTGATCAACTTTGCTTCGCTCATTGAACTGGAACTGGATTTCAGTGAAGAGGATGTAGAGTTTGCCAACCGCGATCAATTGCGTGCACTAATCAATAGCATTCGTTTAACGATCGAACAGCTTATTAAATCCTTTGACCTGGGACATGTGATCAAGAACGGTGTGCCCACGGTGATTGTAGGCAAGCCAAACGCCGGCAAGTCTACCCTGCTTAATAAATTACTGCACGAAGAAAAAGCAATTGTATCCGAGATTCCCGGTACTACGCGCGATCTCATAGAAGATGAAATGACGCTGGATGGCATTGCCTTCCGTTTCATTGATACCGCCGGTCTGCGCGAGACGGTAGATAAAGTAGAAGCGATCGGTGTGCAGCGCACGCGCGACAAGATGAAGCAGGCTTCGCTGATCATTTATTTGTTTGACGTCACCACCACGAAAGAAAAAGAATTGATTGCGGACCTGGAAGAACTGAAAGGTTTGGATACACCCTACCTCGTGGTCGGCAACAAAGCGGACACGAGTGAAAAGTACGCGGAGAAATTCAACAACTTCAACGGTATTCTTTTCATCTCTGCGAAACAGGAATTGGGATTGGAAGAGTTGAAGAATCGTTTGCTGAACATGGTGAATTATGAAAAACTAGGTTCTAACCAAACACTCGTCACCAACGCACGTCACTACGAATGTTTAGTGAACACCCGCACGGCTCTTATCGGTGCTTCCAAAGGCATGGACGAACAAATTTCCGGCGACTTGCTCGCACAAGACATCCGTCAGGCTTTATTTCATCTGGGTTCGATTACTGGTGAAGTGTCGGCGGATGATTTGTTGGGGAATATTTTTAGTAAGTTTTGTATTGGAAAGTAACACCCCAAAACAACCCACTAATAAACGTATAGAAAATACACATAAAGCCCTGATTATAGGGCTTTTTTGTTGTACTAAGTTAATAAGTATTTTTTGATACTATACCTTTATTTTGCAATTATTTGTACCTTAGTTGTACCTCGAAGGGGCGGTTTGTACCTTTTTGTACCTCCGCTCTCTTTTTGGCGAAATGATGGCCCTTAAATACACTTAAGGATACTTAAAGACATCTAAAGATACTTAATTGAGTTCTAATATTAAGATACAACGGATTTGTCAGCATTGCAGTAAAGAGTTTACGGCCCGTACCACTGTTACAAAGTACTGTAATGACTATTGTTCTAAGAGAGCTTACAAAGCCAGACTAAGAAGCGGAAAGATTGAAGGAAGTAATAAGGAAACGGAACGCATCAAAAAGAAACCCATAGAAGAACTCAAAGCGAAAGAGTTTCTTACTGTGCGTGATGTCTCTAAGCTGTTGAACTGTTCCATTAGAACAACCTACCGACTCATTGCACAAGGTCATATACGAGCTGTAAATCTGTTGCAAAGGAAAACACTGATCAGACGTTCAGAGATAGATACCCTGTTTGAATTGCCTACACCTGAAAGCGAGACAAAGCAACCTATAACTATGGAAGCAAGTGAGTCTTATACATTGGCAGAAGTTCAGGAAAAGTATGGCATATCGGAAAGGGCTTTGCACGACTTTATCAGGCGCAAAAATATTCCAAGGACAAAGCAAGGTTGGTATACGCATGTTCCTAAAGTATTAATAGATCAATTACTCAGTTAAGCATGGTCATCAATATAAAACGGTCAATGAAAATTATTTCAATACATCTAATTTTAAACGACATAGAAGTGAATGAATTATTTATACATTCTCCTTACTTTGCTTAATTATTATTGATCAAACTATTTAATATGTACAAAATTTTATTTTTGCTATGCTTCATATCAATAGCTTCTTACAGCCAAGACACGATAAAAGTTAAATCTTCCTATTACGGCAGGATTCAAAATTTGACTTATGATGG
>JACMQM010000213.1 GCA_014376985.1 Cytophagaceae bacterium
ATATTTCTAATGAGGGCTTGGAAAACTGTGATGCGTGCGGAAACGGTCAGGTTATATTCTTCTGACTGATGATGCACAATGTGCGCGCTCCAGAATAAATTAACCTCATGACCGAAACGATGATACCAATACCAAACCAAATCTGTAAAAAGGACCAGTACTATCCAGGAATAAACATTATTGGGAATATCAAATATTCTGTAATGCACATAGATATACTCAAATACCCCTAGAAACAGGGCTACAGTATATACATAGATCAACCGTTCAAACAAACCGATACTAATATTAGAGACCGAATCACTATAAGAAAAGAATTTCTTGTCGTGTTTTCTCGAATACAAATACTCAAACAAAATGCAGAGCAGAAAGAATGGTATAGATAAGGCGTAAATGATTTTCATATCAAGTAGCTGATCAATTTATGTTTAGTGTGCTGCAAGTCCAAAGTATATCATTCAAGTGAATGTGTTTGATTTCTACTTTGTAATAAACTTTTTAACGCTTTAATCGGTAAGCCTTAATTCATCGATCAATGCAAAAGAGGTATCTTTCGTTGGGTGTGCAAGGACTTGATTAGGATGTGGCTTAGATGTAGTTCTCATAAATACCTCCTGTTATAAGTGAAACAAAAACAAAACCATGCTTAGCTGCTTTTTCCAGCGCTAAGTGAATGCTGATTTATTCTATCAATCAAGTAGACTTTTTTAATCTTAATTGCCAAATATAATTTGTATTTATCCTGATTAATACAACAAAATAAATCATTATTTCTGTTTTTTGTAAATCGACCTTTTTTTTGATCTGTTTGTGCTGAATGATGAAGAATAATACTTCGAGTTTTTTTAGAGTGTTTTGTATCCTTTCCTAGCGAAGGAATACAAATACTTTTTTTGTTAATGGGCTTCATTCTACCAAAGCGAGCATATTTATGCCCGAAATGTCGGTTAAAGTTCTAATTTTGTGGTTCGAAAATTCCTGTACCAATGATACAACTGAGCGAACAAGAGCTGATCAGAAGAAAAGAAAGAGAAGAATTGATTCAAATGGGGATAGATCCTTATCCTGCTGAATTATTTGAAGTCAATGTATCTGCGCAAGAGATCCATCAGAAATACGAAATAAATAAACTGGATTATAAGAACATCTCATTGGCCGGTCGTGTCATGTCACGCCGTATCATGGGTAGTGCATCTTTCATTGAATTGCAGGATTCTACCGGACGTATTCAGGTGTATGTTAGACGCGATGACATCTGTCCCGATGAGGACAAAACATTATACAATACGGTATTTAAAAAACTGGTAGGTATTGGTGATATCGTGGGTATCAAAGGGTTTGTGTTCACCACACAAACCGGAGAAATCTCCGTGCATACAACAGAGTTCAAGATATTGTCAAAATCTTTAAAGCCACTTCCGATTGTAAAAGAAATAGAAGACGAAGAAGGAAATAAGAAAGTATTCGATGCCTTCACAGATGCTGAGCAGCGTTACCGTCAACGTTATGTGGATTTGATTGTGAATCCGGAAGTGAAGGATACGTTTGTGAAACGCACCAAATTGGTAAACACCATGCGCCAATACTTAAACGATAAAGATTACCTGGAAGTAGAAACTCCAATCCTTCAGCCATTATACGGAGGTGCAGCAGCGCGTCCTTTCAAAACACACCACAACACACTGGACATGTCTTTGTATTTGCGTATCGCAAATGAATTGTACCTGAAACGTTTGATCGTTGGCGGCTTTGATGGCGTATACGAATTCTCTAAAGATTTTAGAAACGAAGGAATGTCTCGTTTCCACAATCCTGAATTTACGCAGATCGAATTGTACGTAGCCTACAAAGACTACTATTGGATGATGGATCTGGTAGAAGAAATGATTGAGAAGGTAGCCATGGCTTTGCATGGTACGACAGAAGTAAAAGTAGGAGAGCATGTCATTAATTTCCAACGTCCATGGAAACGATACACGATGTTTGAAGCCATCGAACATTTTACCGGTATTGATGTCGGTGCAATGGACGAAGCACAACTTCGCGAAGTGTGCGCAAAGCTACTGATTGATATAGATGCGACGATGGGTAAAGGGAAATTGATCGATGAAATCTTTGGCGCGAAATGCGAACCATTATTGATTCAACCGACTTTCATTACCGACTATCCGATTGAAATGTCTCCCTTGGCGAAGAAGCACCGCAGCAAACCAGGATTGGTAGAACGTTTTGAAGCAGTATGTAATGGTAAGGAAATTTGTAATTCATTCTCTGAGTTGAACGATCCTATTGATCAACGCGCTCGTTTTGAAGAACAATTAGAATTAGGAAAAAGAGGCGATACGGAAAGCATGGTATTGGACGAAGATTTCCTTCGTGCACTCGAATACGGTATGCCTCCTACAGCCGGCTTAGGTATTGGGATCGATCGTTTAGCGATGATCATGACCAACTCACCGTCTATACAAGATGTGTTGTTCTTCCCTCAAATGCGACCGGAGAACAAACAAGAGTATTCTTCAGAACAAGATTTTATCGATTTGGGAGTAAGAGCAGATTTGCTGCCTTTGCTTCAGAAGATGGGTATGCTATCTGTTCACCAATTGAAAGAAGCGAACGCGAGTAAGTTATTCAATGACATTTGTGGGCTTCGTAAAAAAATGAAATTGGAAATAGCGAATCCAACGTTAGATGAAGTGAAGGCTTGGCTAGCTTAGTCGTTTTTCTTCACCGATTTTAACACAAACTCATAACGGGCGGCAGAAGTATGCTGCCCGTATTTTAATAGAGTAGGGGTAAGGGTATGTATTTTATATTTTTCAGGTTTACTGCGTTGACCGGTGTAGATGTATTCTAAAGCAGGGTCTGCAAAAAAATAAGTTTCAAAAGATTGTCCTCTGACTGTTTCAATCGCTGTACTATCCGGTGATATGGTCATCACTAGCCCTTCATTTCTTTGGTCCAGCACGCGTTGACCATCACGGTATACTTGTTCCAATTCCCAGGTTTGATATAAAAAACTAGCTTTTCTAGGAGCGTCTTCTCTTTCAAAAGGAGGAAGGTAATAATACAAAGTGACCAACGTCAACAGTATCCCTGTAATCACATGAATATTCAGGGTTTTGGATGCACTGGAAAAGATGGTCTGGTTAAACATATCGGTGCTATTAATAACTAATTTAGCAAATCTATTATATAAGTAATAAATCTAGCTACAAGTTTGTAATTTTACATCCGGAATAAAACAAAAGCATGATACAAGCGCTAAAACCCGAACATTGGTCCGATTATCAACTGCTGGATAGTGGCAACTACCAGAAATTGGAAAAATTCGGTGCTTTCATTTTGGCGCGCCCCGAACCTCAGGCGGTTTGGTCGCCTTCTCTTTCTGCAGAGCAGTGGAAGCAACAAGCACATGCCACATTTACACGCGACAAAGCAAATCCAGAAAAAGGAAACTGGTCGCTGAAACCTAATATGAAAGAAAAATGGATCTTGCCTTACAAGCATCCAGATTATCAATTGAATTTTCGTTTGGGTTTGTCTGGCTTTAAGCATGTAGGCTTATTTCCGGAGCAAGCGGTAAACTGGGATTTTATTTATACTTCTCTGAAGCGTATGAGTACGCCGCAACCTAAGCTCCTTAATCTTTTTGCTTACACAGGCGGTGCCTCTATTGCAGGCGCAGCAGCAGGTGCAGATGTTACACATGTGGACTCGGTAAAACAGGTGATTTCATGGGGACGCGAAAACATGGAGGCCTCTAACTTAAAAGACGTACGCTGGGTAGTAGAAGATGCCGCCAAGTTTGTACAACGAGAAGTTAAAAGAGGCAAGCAATACCAAGGCATCATCCTGGATCCACCGGCATACGGGCGTGGACCGGATGGTGAGAAATGGGTAATCGAAACAGATTTGTATCCTTTATTAAAAGAATGCGTCAAATTACTCGATCCGAATGAGCACTTCTTTATCCTCAATTTATATTCTATAGGCTTCTCCTCTCTGATTGTAGAAACATTGATTCACGACTTGTTCAAAGACGTGAATGGATTTGAATACGGCGAATTATATGTAGAAGATCCTTTTGGCAAAAAACTGCCCTTAAGTATATTGGGGCGCTTTGCTAAATTTAAGAAGTAACAGCTTCGGGATCTGTTATTTTCTATTCGCTTTTCAAGCAAAATCCTGTAAATTATGACTCCATTGAATTATGTTATTATAAAACAACATACATATGAACCGTTTTCTTCTTGTTTTTATTTTCAGTCTCTTTTTTGCAAATGCATTTGCTCAATTACCTGATCATAGAAAACCTCATCAAAAAACACATTTAAAAGAACCCCGTAAAAAAGTTGTTCATGATAATGTTCCTCATATTCAAGAATGGGTGCACATCAAAGAATTAGATACAGATTTTATTCATTATGTAAAGCCTACAGAAGTCACCTTGTTGGATTGGACATACTTCATGCTTGATCGTTACAAGACGGAAAAGATTGGCAATGGTAGTTATCAACTGATTATTCCGGAGAAGAACGAAATCAACGCAAAGTATTTTTATAGTATTCCTGAGTTTGAAGGTTTATGGGATGCAGAGAAAAGTATCGAATCCTTAACACCAGAATTGATACAGAAAACTTTAGTGAAACGTGGTGCAGATAAAATTCCCGTAACAGGTATTTCATATCAGGCCGCTTCGGAATACATGATTTATGTTGCCATCTCTTACAAGGGAACGACAGCCAGTGGTATTCACAATGCATTTGATCCGAAATATGATCTTAGCAAATACCAGATGATTGTGACGTTCATGACGAGTGAAGAGTACAAAATTTTGTTGGCGCATTACTACAAACCTGATCACGATTCAACAGTATATAAAGAACACATGAATAGAGGATATGACAATAATTTCTGTCCTATGTTCAATGCGTCTATGCCGGAAGAAGTCACTAATGGAAATTGTCCGGACATTAAACCTACTGCTCCTTTGGTGATGAACTATGGAAGAGTAGGCAAAGCGATTTATCCTGTCGGAAGCTATCCTGCAGATGTACATGGTTTGTATGATTTGAGAGGAAACGTAGC
>JACMQM010000214.1 GCA_014376985.1 Cytophagaceae bacterium
ACAGGAGAGGAAGTGATTGCTCTTTTGACCAATACTGAAAAAGCTACTTACATTCGGGATCTGTTGCATTACGACGAGGATTGCGCAGGAGGTTTGATGGCGAAAGAATTGGTGAAAGCCAACATCAACTGGACCATCAGACAAACCATCGAAGAAATTAGAAAGCAAACAAGGGCGGTAGAAAAAATGTATTCCGTGTATGTTGTAGATGATATCGGTAGACTCATCGGAAGAGTATCTTTGAAGAAAATAATATTAGCAGACGATCATACACTCATCTCAGATATTTACGATGAAGAAGTGGTGGCGGTAGAATCTTATCTCTCCGATGTGGAAGTAGCAGAATTGATGAGTAAATACGATTTGGAAGCCGTGCCCGTGGTCAATATACAAGGGCAGCTCTTGGGTCGTATTACGATTGATGATATTGTAGACGTAATCACAGAACAAGCGGATCAGGAACGTCAGGCAATGGCCGGTATATCTGATGACGTAGAGGAAGACGATAATGTTTGGCTACTTTCCAAAAGCCGGTTGCCCTGGTTGATCATCGGCATGGCTGGTGGTGTGGCGGGTTCACGTTTCCTGGGGTTGTTTGAAAACCTGATTGCCTTAGTGCCTACCATGGCCTTCTTTATTCCACTCATCACAGCAACGGGGGGGAATGTCGGCATTCAATCTTCTTCTTTAGTAGTGCAGTCCTTAGCAGGAGGTGGTGACGATAGTTTTAGTTTTGCACGTTTCTTTAAAAGCTTCGTGGTGTCACTGATTAATGGATTAGTGTTGGCTGTGTTGGTTTTTGGAATGAATTATATTTTTGGTGAGGAACTCAGAATGGTGATTGTGGTCTCTGCCGCCTTGATGGGCGTAGTGGTTGTTGCTTCCTTTTTGGGAACAATTACACCTTTGATCCTGGATCGGTTTGGTATTAATCCGGCCATCGCTTCCGGTCCTTTTATCACAACGGCCAATGACCTGATTGGGCTGGCCATTTATTTTAGTTTGGCGTATTTATTATATTGATTGATAGTTGTTGGTATATGAAGTTTTTGATTGTAGATGATGTGCACCCTTGCATTTTTGATGACTTGAAAAAAGCAGGAGTGGAGTGGGATTACAACCCGGGGATTGAAGCGGACGAGGTGAAAAAAATATTACCCAATTACCAGGGACTGATCGTTCGAAGCAAAGTATTTGTAGACGATACGTTGTTAGGGAGTTCGCAATTAAAAGTTATAGCACGTGCAGGAGCAGGTGTAGATAATATAGATGAGTCTGTATTGGCTAAGCGCGGCATTACATTGATCAATGCGCCGGAAGGCAATTGTGATGCGGTAGCAGAGCATACCCTTGGAATGATTCTTTCTCTCTTGAATAACTTCCACAAATCAAAAAACGAATTGCAGCAACATCAATGGGTAAGAGAAGGAAATAGAGGGTATGAATTGAGTAACCTGACTGTAGGCATAATCGGTTATGGCTATATGGGAAAAGCTGTCTGTAAAAGATTAGTGCCATTCGGTTGTAAAGTAGTGGTGTACGATAAACAATCGTTAGCCACTGTCCCCGAAGGAGTGGAAATCGTGAGTTTAGAAGAACTGAAGAAAAGAGCAGATATACTAACGCTACATATCCCGTTAATTGATGGTAATGCCCATTGGGTAAACAAGACGTTTCTGGAAGAGTTTGAGAAAAATATATGGTTTATCAATACCAGCAGAGGCAAAGTGGTTGTGGGGAAAGATTTACCAAGGTTATTAGACAGCGGTAAATTAAGAGGAGTGGGTTTGGATGTTTGGGAAAATGAACGTCCTGATACCTTCTCTAAAGAAGAAAAAGAATTATTTGATAAATTATTGAGTTATCCCCAAGTCATCATGACGCCACATGTTGCAGGATGGACTTTTGAGTCATACCGGAAGATTTCGGAAGTCATGGGTCGTAAAATTCTACAATGGGCCAATAAATCTTAGGGTGCTTGAAATTCATTAGTTTTTTATTAACTTTGTTATACAACGAAAACGGTTTTTGAAAAAGCCGTTTTTTTTATTTAAACGAATATCAATTATGAGTAACATTTCATACTATACTGCCGAAGGACTACAGAGGTTAAAAGACGAATTGGCATTTTTGAAAACGAAGGGAAGATCGGATATGGCCAAGCAAATTGCTGAAGCCCGTGATAAAGGAGATTTGAGCGAGAATGCTGAGTATGATGCAGCGAAAGATGCGCAAGGTTTATTGGAAATGAAAATTTCCAAGTTGGGTGACATTGTAGCCAATGCACGTTTACTGGAAGAAGCAAATGTTGATACGTCAAAAGTATCTGTTTTGTGCACAGTGAAAATCAAAAATAAAAAGAACAACGCTACGGTAGTTTACACATTGGTCTCTGAAGAAGAAGCGGATCTTAAAGCAGGAAAGATTTCTGTGAAGTCTCCTATCGGAAGCGGTCTTCTAGGAAAGAAGATCGGTGAATCAGCAACGGTAGATGCTCCTGCCGGTAAAATGGAATTTGAAATTATAGACATCAGTCGTTAATTATTTGATGGCTAGCATTTTTACTAAAATCATCAACGGAGAAATCCCTTGTTACAAAATAGCGGAAGATAGCCGCTATTTTGCATTTCTAGACATTCAACCGTTAGTAGAAGGACATACCTTGGTGGTACCCAAACAGGAAGTGGATTATATCTATGACCTAGATGATGAAACCTTGGCCGGCTTGCACGTGTTTGCTAAAAAAGTAGCCAAAGGAATTGAAAGTGTAGTGCCTTGCAAACGCATTGCCGTATCTGTAATCGGTTTAGAAGTTCCTCATGCCCACGTGCATCTGATTCCATTGAATGCAATGAAGGATGTTAATTTTTCCAATACTAAACTGCAACTTTCGAAAGAGCGTATGCAGGAACTGGCTGCAAAAATTGCTGAGGCGGTAATATTATAGAGATAAGAGAAATGTGAAATGAGAGATGAAATTGCATTTCACATTTCTCTTATCTCTTATCCCTTTTCATTTACGAAGAAGCCTCACTTAAACTTTCTAGCAGGATTGTACACGCTTTTTCTATTTCTTCATCTGTAATTGTCAGGGGAGGAGCTAGCCTTAAGGCTGTATCTTTAAAAAGAAACCAATCGGTCAATAATCCTTTTTCTAATGCGCGGGCAATGGTCCTTTGAACAAGACCTGCATCCCCCAATTCAATGGCCATCAGTAAACCGGCACCTCTAATTTCCAGAATGGCAGGATGAATTAACCGCTTACAAAAAGCATCTCCTTTTGCAGCTGCTTTCAGGTGAAGCTCATCCGCTAAAATAGTCTTCAACGTAGCCAAGGAAGCCGCGCAACTTACGGGATGTCCTCCGAAAGTCGTAATATGTCCGAGGAAAGGATCATGTGTTAAGCTGCTCATGATTTCGTTGCTGGAGATGAAAGCGCCTATTGGCATTCCTCCTCCCATGCCTTTGGCGCACACTAATATATCGGGTGTGATACCTAGTTGTTCCAAATACCAGAAACGGCCTGTTCTTCCAAAGCCCGATTGTATTTCGTCGAAGATGAGCAAACATCCTGTTTCCTTGCAGCGTTTATGTAATGCTTTAAAGTATATAGATCCTGCGCTTACTATTCCTGCTTCCCCTTGTATGGGCTCTATAATGAATGCTGCGGTCTGTTCGTTGATGAGGTGAAGGTCTTTTACCTCTCCAAAACGGATATGAGAAACACCAGGTAATAAAGGGCGAAAGGCTTGTTTGAAAAATTCGTTGCCCATCACAGAAAGCGAACCATGACTGGAACCGTGGTAAGCATTGTAACAAGAGATAAGATTTCGTCTGCCTGTAAAACGTTTCGCCAATTTCAATGCTCCTTCTACGGCTTCGCTTCCTGAGTTGACAAAATACACTCGATCCATATCAGAGGGGAGTGTTTTGCAAAGTGCTTCTGCCAATAGAACCTGAGGGGATTGAATCAATTCGCCATAGACCATCAGGTGCATGTACGTCTCGCTTTGTTGCTGTACGGCTTTGACAACTGCAGGATGACAATGTCCTATGTTGCTTACTGCAATGCCAGAGATCATGTCAAGGATCGCTTTCCCTTCTTTGGTATACAAGTATACGCCGGATGCTTTTTCAATTTCGATGGCAAGCGGAGTATCTGATGTTTGAGCCAGATGACGAAGAAATAAGGAACGATGACTAATCATGAGCCAAAGGTAGTAAAGAGAGATCTGAAATCTGAGGTCTGAGATCAGATTTCAAGGTAAATTGTGGGCAATAAAAAAGGGTTCGCAAAAGCGAACCCTTTTTTATTGGAATGAGAAGCACTATTTCTTAGTTGTATCCTTCTTTTGAGAAGGAGCAACGTTCACAGAATCTGTTTTTTGGGCTTTGGTAGTCAGTTTATCTCCCATATCTGTTACGTCAGATTGAATGATTGCCCCTTCTTTGGATAGGATATCATTGATTTCTTTGGTGCCAAAATAAGAGTAGGAGATAATGATCAATAATACGGTCATGACACCGGTACTCACCCAAGCCAATGTTCTTTTTGCTGTAAAAGCAGGAAAAAGATCACGTTCCTGGCTTTTCTTTTTATTCAGAATCTGAAGGTATTGTTCTTCGAAGAAGTTTTCAGGAACATTATAGATGTTTTTTTTGCCGTATTGATCCAATAACTGCCCCGGAGTTTGCGCAAGGATATTTTCTTTGAGGTCTTCAAAGTAAGTATCGGAAGTAGTAAACGGATGTTTGATTTTTTTATCCATGACCCCTGGGTGTTGATGTTCTTTGACAGCAGCTTTTATTATTGGTTTAAACTGATCTTTAAATGCTGTTCTATTTTTTTTACCGCATGGTGGTAGGAAGCTTTCAATGCTCCTACAGAAGTTCCGAGTACTTTGGACATCTCTTCATAGGTCAGGTCATCAAAGTATTTCATGTTAAAAACCAGCCTCTGCTTGTCAGGGAGGGTGATTATGGCCTTCTGAAGGCGTATGCTGATTTCGTCTCCATCAATCAAAGAACCTGAATCCAGCTTGGCATGGAGGTCTTTTGTAAGATCGTATATGGGAATAAACAGTACATTCTTTTTCTTCTTAATAAAGTTCAAACATTCGTTGCTGGCGATGCGGTAAATCCAAGTGTATAGGCTTGCATCTTCTCGGAAGCGATCGAGGTTTTTCCAAACTTTTATGAATACATTCTGGGTTAAATCATTGGCATCGTCATGATCAACGACCATTTTTCGAGTGAGCCAGTATACCTTTTTCTGATACTTGGTCACTAATAAATTAAAACCATAATGTTTGGTTTTATCTTCCTTGAACAATGCTATGATCTCGCTGTCTTCCAAAATCTCGTTAATAAAAAAAGCCGGATTCTTAGAATCCGGCTCGAATATAATAAAATCTTATTAATTTCCTTACTTCCTCTTTCTTTCTATCACTTTCAAGCTGGCAGCTACGATGTGATTGGCCGTTAAACCATACTTTTCCATCAATTGATCCGGAGTACCGCTTTCACCGAAAGTGTCTTGTGTTCCGATCATTTCCAATGGCGTAGGTAGATTAATACCTAGCGTACGGGCAATGCTTTCTCCCAAACCACCCAATACGTTATGCTCTTCTGCAGTCACCGCACAACCTGTTTTCTTTACAGAGTCAAGAATGGCTTTTTCGTCTAAAGGCTTAATCGTGTGAATATTTATAATTTCAGCATCAATACCTTTTTCAGCCAGGATTTCACCTGCTTTAATGGCTTCCCATACCATGTGACCGGTAGCGAAAATGCTGACGTCTTTGCCTTCATTTACCATCCAGGCTTTTCCGATTTCGAATTTCTGGTCTGCATCTGTGAATACAGGAATAGCAGGACGACCGAAACGCAAATAAACCGGACCTACATACTCCGCGATGGCTATTGTAGCGGCTTTGGTTTGGTTATAATCACAAGGGTTGATGACTACCATACCCGGTAACATTTTCATCAATCCAAGATCTTCTAATATCTGATGTGTTGCTCCGTCTTCTCCTAATGTCAATCCCGCATGTGAAGCACAGATCTTTACATTTTTTCCTGAATAAACTACAGACTGTCTGATTTGATCATACACTCTTCCTGTAGAGAAGTTAGCGAAAGTAGAAGTAAAAGGAATTTTACCTCCGATGGTCAAGCCTGCTGCAATGCTGATCATGTTGGCTTCAGCTATACCTACCTGAAAGAAACGCTCAGGGTATAATTGCTGAAATTTTTCCAGTTTCAAAGAACCGGTAAGATCGGCGCATAACGCGACAACATTAGGATTGGTTTTCCCCAACTCAGTCATGGCATCTCCAAATCCTGAACGGGTATCTTTCTTTTCTGTAAACGTATATTTTTTCATGTTTTCTAAGGCTGAAGGATGGATTAATAATCTCCTAATGTTTCTTCCAATTGTCCGAGTGCATTTTTCAATTCGTCGTCATTAGGAGCTACACCGTGCCATTTGTGTGTACCGGCCATGAAGTCTACACCATGACCCATGTTGGTTTTCATCAATATGATGGTTGGTTTACCTTTTACTTTTTGAGCTTCCAAAATAGCATCGTCCAATACATTAAATTCATGTCCGATCAC
>JACMQM010000026.1 GCA_014376985.1 Cytophagaceae bacterium
AAAGACAATAAAAGATGATAACTGAGAACAAATTTGAACTGACAGTAAGAAAAGAAGACTTACTCGAACTTTACAAAGACCAAACAGCATTTAAACTCTTCTCTAAAGCTTACGCAGGAAGAATTTTCTTTATAGCTGTCGCACTGCTATTGGGAGGCATTACATTGGCTGCTTCTTTTTATAACAGCAAGTATGTTTTCTATGCCCTGTTATTTATGGCTGGAATCGTCTATTGCGTGTACGACATCCAAAAAAATTACCGCACCATACAAGATAAAAAGAAATTCGTTGAAGCTTGGGCTAATGAAGTCTTGAAATTCAAAAAGCATGAATTGGCAATCAACGACTTTGCCTTAGTCTACACAAGAGACGAAGAGTTTTTCAACTATGCGTTTGAGAGCATCCACATGCACGATGCTGCCACTTACTTTCAAATTCTGGTGAATAATGGTGCTGAACTGCTGATTCCGAAAAAAGCATTTGCTGGTGATGAATATAAAAGCTTTACTAAAAGTATAAGCGAAAGAAAAAGCAATTTCAACGGAGACCTCTCTTAAAAAGGTACTCATGTCAGAAAAGAGCACGGAAAGAAAACTAAAACATCTTGCCTGCGTAGACAAAAAACAAGAATTAACGGCTTCTTCTATTGTTTAATCTTTGTTTTAAACCCTATGGCTATTATTCTATACTCAAAATAGCATGATGGTATGGGGCTATACAGAATTAAAGTATATTTATAGAATCTTTTTACTCTTTTTAGGTCGATGAAATGACCTTTATTATGCTAACAAATTTTTAAATTTAAAACAAACTCATGAGCGATCTTAACAAAACTCAACGTTCCTTAACCTTTTACGGAGAAGGCAGCAAACTATTTGGCATTACAATTATCAATGCTATCCTTACTGTAGTCACCGTAGGATTTTATTATCCCTGGGCCAAAGTAGCCAAACTTCATTACCTGTACAGTGAATTTGAATTTGAAGGAAGCCGCTTTGAATTTCATGGAAAAGGGAAAGAAGTATTTAAAGGCTTCCTCAAACTGATTGCTTTTATCGTTATTTTCTATGGAGTACTTATAGGTCTGCCTCTGATTACGCAAAACGTGGCGGTTATTATCATCTCTGTACTGGCTGTTTATACACTCATGATCTTTATCATTCCTCTTGCGCTACATGGTTCTGCCAGATACCGCTTGTCACGTACTTCTTGGAGAGGGATCCATTTCGGTTACAGAGGTGATCGTAAAGAATTGGTTACGCTTTTCGTAAAAGGTTTCTTATTGACCCTTGTCACTTTTGGTATTTACGCTTCCTGGCTTTCTATTAGTTTAAGAAAGTACATCATCGGTAACATTCGTTTTGGGAACATTACTTTTTCTTATAAAGGAGACGGAGGAGAGTTTCTTTGGTTGAATTTCACCAACTACTTTTTAAGCATCATTACCTTAGGCATCTACTTCCCTTGGTACATGAAAAATCTTACCAATTATTATATCGAGAACATTACACTACATCAGGACGGCAAGAAAATAAAACTGAAGTCTTCCATAACAGGCGGTGGATATTTTGTGTTGTTCCTTGGCAATGCATTGATTGTACTCTTCACATTAGGCTTCGGCACGGCATGGGCTACGATCAGAACCTTGAGGTATTTCGCTTCTAACGTTACTGTAGTCGGGGACCTGGATACTGAATCGATTCAACAAACAGAAGAAGATTATAAAAATGCAACAGGCGACGATTTGGCAGATTTCTTTGAAATTGATTTGATCTAATCTCTTTTTCATGGATAAAATAAGAGTCAACTATTATGATGGAAAGTCATCCAAAGGCTACAGCGCTGAGCTATCGCTTTTGGATGATATCTGGGTAATTGAATACCTCAATAAGGATTCCATTTCTGAAGTGGTAAAATGGGAAATCGGTAAAGTAGAAAGTTACCAAAGTTCCGACAAACTGATTCGTTTTAAGTACGGGGAGTTTCCCCAACAAATCATTGAGTGTGATGCTGCGACCTACGAAGCTTTGTCGAAACATTATCCTCAAATTAAAATCATCGATCGTAATTTTGTTTGGATCTTGAAAAAAGGCCCAAAAATGATTGTTGGACTTACCCTGTGTTTCATAGGAATAATGATTTGCATTTACTTTTTTGTATTGCCTCCGGTTGCAGAACTCATTGCAGGACAAATACCCATGGAATACGAGGAGAAGTTGGGGCAATCGGTGTACGAAGCCAACATGGAAGGTCTTGAAAAAAATGACAGCCTTACTTTATTAATCAATCAGTTTGCCAAAGAGATTCACTTTAACACTAATTATCCCATTCATATTACTGTAGTGAATGTAGACCAACTCAATGCCTACGCGATACCGGGCGGAGAAATTGTAGTCTACCGTAAAATTCTTCAGGAAATGGAAAATGAAGAAGAACTGGCAGCTCTTCTCGCACATGAAGTTTCTCACGTCCATTACAGACATTCTCTAAAAAGCATCAGCCGTAGTTTGTCGGGTTACATCTTCCTCTCTTTCTTGTTCGGTGACATCAGTGGTCTTACTTCTGTCATCGTGGAAAACTCTCACTCGATGATTAATTTGAATTATTCCCGGTCACTTGAAGAAGAGGCAGACAAAAAAGGATTGGAAATTTTGGAAGCCAATCACATCAGTCAATATGGATTCGTTAATTTATTTGAACGAATGAAAAAAGAGCAAAAAGACGAGGAATACTTAAAATACCTTAGTTCTCATCCGCAATTGAACGAACGTATCGTTTACAGTAAGGGAATTGCTCAACAGCAAAAAAATCTAATCGAGAATCCAGCCTTGAATAAAACATGGGCAGATATTAAAAGACTGTCACATTCGAATGACTAAGCTTATGACCAGAAACGGTCGTTTGTTTATCTAACCTTAACGAAAAAAAATACATGGAACAACCTTGGTTTAAAACGAAGCCTTTCTCTCAATTGGAGATTAAAGAATACCAATCGATCTCTACACGTAACGTCAATCACTCGGCAACGGTTAACGATACATCTGTTATTCAAGCACTCGTTGATCGCATCGAACAGATTGATTCGAACGGCAATATGATGGTCTCCTGGGGACCGGATGCACAATACCTGACATTAACCTTCATCCAAGAAAACGATCGTGAAGTCATCGAAGTCATTCAACAAAAATTCAAGACACCCTCTACAGGCTTTCATGGTAGGAATGAACAAGAAACTGCTTTGTATCAGGAAATACAACAACTGTTAAAAGCTCCACTAAAGAAGAAGGCAAAAATAATCCATAGAAGTTAGCTTACCACCCAGCCGAAACAGCATTTCCCTAAGTCAAAACACCTTTTGCCTAAGTCCTCATTTACATTATCGTGATTCTCGTGTAAAATTGGTTATACCTTAACCGTAACACCGATGAACACGATACTGCAACTCTCCCTCACGGGAATTTTATTGAGCATCAGCACACTGTTTGCTTTTCATTCTTCCAATCCTGATAGGCCTGTTACCTCCGATGGTTTAGTTTATAAACCCTCTACCTTAAGTTTACTACCTCCTCAGGAAAGTACTGTAACTTCTGCTCCACTTGTTCAAGACAAAAAAGTTCAAGTCGTATTTGCACTGGATGCAACAGGCAGTATGAGTGGACTCATTGGTACAGCGAAAGAAAAGATTTGGCCAATCGCCAGCAGTTTTGCGCAAGACCCCACTACTCAGGTAGAAGTGGGGTTGATATTTTACAGAGACCGTGGCGATGCTTTCGTCACTAGAAAAATACAACTCTCCAAAGATCTTGATGATGTATACGAACAACTCATGACCATTACAGCCGACGGCGGTGGCGACGGCCCTGAAAGTATGAATCAAGGTTTGTATGAGGCTGTAACACTCATGCCATGGAATACCGACACGACTGTATTTAAAAGTATATTTCTCGTAGGAGACTACGAGTCGCACATGGATTATCCGAACGATGTCAAATATTCTAGGTCTTGCAGCATAGCCAAAGAAAAAGACATCCTGATCAATACCATATTGATGGGCAACAATGATGTCGCGAAAAAAATCTGGAAAGAAATCGCTGCTTGTTCCGGAGGAGAATTTCTGCAAGTAGATATGAATGCCAACAACCTGACCGTGACAACTCCTTATGACGATAAAATTGCAGATGTTTCTACTAAGATGGATGATACCAGAATCTATTACGGCTCCAACGAACAAAAGCAAAAACAATACATCAAGAAATCACAAAGTGATAAATTGAATTCAGGTATCACTAGCTCAACAGCCGCTCGCCGAGCGGAATACAATAACAATACAAAATCAGGTAAAGACGCTTACATCGGAGATCATGAATTGGTCAATGATTACAAATCAAAGAAAGTAGATCTCACCAAAATTCCAACGACTCAGCTTCCTGATGCGATACAAAAAATGGATGTTCCACAACGCGAAAAATACCTGGACAGTTTAACTACTCAAAGAGATCAATTGCAAAAAGAAATGGACGCATTGATTGTCCAAAGAAAAGCATACATCGAAGTAGAATTAAAGAAAAAGAAGAAAGAAGAGGTTTCTGAGTCCTTTGACAATAAAGTCTATGAAAACGTAAAGCGACAAGCTGCGAAGAAAAATATTGAGATGAAAGATGGTGTAAAGTATTGAGAGATGGGAGATGAGAAATGGAGATGAGAAAACTGCATTTCTTATTTCTCATCTCTTTTTTACTATCTTATAAATGAGTATGACACTGGCGTAGCAATAAGAGAAACCGAGGATCCTCAGAAAGTCGATACTCCTATTATTACATGAAAAATATCATTTGCATTTGCATTTTCACACTGTTTGGTCTGACGTCGTTTGCACAAACCAGATATACCGCTCTTCCTTCTGAAATTATTTCTAAAAATAAATACCTCTTCTATTTGCATGGAAGAATCATTGAAGAAGAAGGGATTCGCGCTGTTAGTAAGAAGTGCGGAGCCTACGAATATTATGCCATCCTTGATACACTCAAGAATTATGGATTTACAGTCATCAGTGAGGCGAGGCCAAAAAATACCAATATCAATTTATACGCTAAAAAGACAGCGGCACAAATTGATACGTTATTAAAAGCCGGTGTTGCTCCTGAATATATATGTAGTCGGCGCGTCGAAGGGCGCATTCATTACTTTATTTACTTCTATAGAAACAAAAAACGATACAGTAAATTACGTACTTATGGTCATGTTTAGTAAAGAAGACAACATAGCACTTTTAAACAGTGGCATTTTACCCTGTGGTAACTTTCTTAACATTTATGAAACCAGTGATCCCTATGGAGGCTCCTGCGAGATACTTACGATCAGGAATGCGTAACTGACTTTCAGGAAATAAAATTGAGCATGAATAACAAACATGGTTTCCTATACAAACCCTATCCGCAATAGGTAAAACCAATGATGACATGAGCTTTGACTAATAAATAGAAAGCATGACCACGCAACAGTTCCACGAACTCGCACTTTCTTTTCCCGGCACAGAAGACAATCCTCACTTCGACAGGATTGCTTATACAGTCACAGGTAAAAAAATATTCGCTTCTGTACACGAAGAAAGTCAATCAGCGAACTTAAAACTCTCCGTAGCTGATCAAGCTGTTTTTTCCAAGTTCGATAAAGCAATGGTTTATCCTGTACCAAACAAATTTGGATTGCAGGGCTGGACAACTTTTGAATTGAAAAAAGCACCTATCGATTTGATGAAAGAAGCGCTGCATAGTTCTTATAAAGAGGCTATCAAAGTGATTCCTAAGAAGAAATAAAAAAGAAGAAAAACAGAGTGTAAAAAGATTGTACCCATTTCGTTCTGCGCTCTGTTTCTATGCTCTTAAAAAAAGGGGCTATCACTCAAGACAGCCCCTTCCAACAAACTAAAAAAAAGTATTACTGCTTAGAAACTTTCACCGTTTGGTTAGTACCTTCTCGTTTAATCACATAAAATCCTCTGTTCAACTGCGTCAAGTCCACCATTACGTTAGCTTCTGAAGAATGAATTTCTCTGACCAATGATCCAGCGGCATCGTAAACAAGAAAGGTTTCTTCCTTACCTGCCGATACTTCGATCGTTAATACGCCTGAAGTAGGGTTAGGATATATAGTATACGATTCCACGGCTGTTGCTTGCTCACTGTCAAATGAAGCAGCTGTTCTACTGCCTCCACTGACAGTAACAAGAGAGCTCAATCCTTTTTGATAATTCGGCTCTGTCAAATCTTTGTCTACAATGCCATCGTTATAAGGAATGAACGAACCTCCTAAGTCAGATAATAATTGAACCTGAAACGAACCGCTTAACGTAGCAGGAACATCTACAATGCCTTCAGGACTCAGACCTATAAGATTTGTACTCAAGGCTACCGGAGCGCTTGTCGATAAACCATTCCACTGATATAAAGCAAAGGTTCCATCAGCGGCATAACTTCCTGCCACGATCAAAAATTGATTGGAAGCGTTTTTACCAAGACTTCTGATGCCATGATTATTCAGATCCAATTCAATCGAATTTCCGAAAGTAGGTGAAGAGCTCGGACTGCCTGTGCCAAACCAGGATTCAAAATTTAACAATGGAGCTATCACGGCTTTGTTTGTTGCTGTACCTACATATGGAGCTCTGAATGCGATGTACAACGTCGTTCCATCAGGTCCCATTTCTAAACCTTCCACATTGAAACCGTCGATTCTTTTGGGTTCAATACCGGTTGCGGCTTTAGCCGTAAAGTTGTATCCTTTTGAATCTCCCCATGAAATCAATTTTGCTCTCAATCCTTTGTAGTAACCTACGAAAGTCAAGGTAGCAGAAGCACCGCTACCAACGATATCTGTTGCAAAAATACGATCGCGATCAGGTCTTGATTCTCCATTTTTATTATTACTCAACGAACCGATCCAGTAGATACGATTGGGATTGGTCGGACTTCTGAAAGATCCTTCGATATCGACTTCAGTGCCAGTAGTGGCCAGATAAGAACCGGCATCAAAAGAATAAACCGGTAATCCCGATGTATTTCTATTGTATAAACGAATGATATTATTTTCATCGTCTGCTACAAACATATAATTGGCATCCACTGGTATTGCTGTAGATCCATCTGCTGATCCGGTGTGATAGACATCCGTGGAAACGGTATTAGTAGCAATTGAATCAGAAACAGCAAGGCTCAAACTGATGGTTTTAGTCAAACCGCCATTGTCTGTAACTTTTAAGGTGATGGTTGCATAACCAACAGCAATCGGGTTGATTATAAATTTACGTGAAGTGCCCGTACCAACAATCGTAAAGTTGGCATTAGGAACAACAGAGGTATTGCTGCTTGTCATAGAAAAAGTCAGTGAAGTCAAATCTTCATCGCCTACAGTAATATCTAATCCCAAGACGATAACAGGATCTGTTGTATTATTCATGACACAACTTACTTTGGCAGAAGTCAAATCAACCAGTTTAGAAGCGGTAGTATTGAAACTCAATGTAGGCGCCACATTCGTTCCGCCACCTCCACCGGTAGTCAATGTGATAGAAGTAGTATTGTAAGTAGCCGTTGTACTAGCAGCCCATGCACGGACAGTAGTAAACACATTCGTTGTAGGATTGTATACACCTGAAGTAGCTTTCACTAAATCTCCACTAGCAGGATCCGGAGCCAAAAATATACCTGTGCTTAATTTACCGCCATTGTATTTGTCGTTCACAGGCATTTGGTAACCGGAAGAACTGCTATTGTAAGCCGAGCCGACAGAAGTACCAAAGAATATAGCGTCTACCGGAACAGTAGAAGAGGAAATAGAAGAAGCAGAAACACTGAACACGGCAATACCATCTGCATTGCTTCCACCCTGACCTAATACTCCGGCAGAATTACTTGAACCAAAACTATCTCCACTGGAAGAACCTGTATTTTTTGTTTTCAAAGCTACTCCGCCATTACTTAAAGGAAGCATAGAAGAACCTCCAACATAAACAACTTGTCCCGCCACTACCGATCCGGAAGAAATAGTAAAACCATAAGAAACAGAACTTCCTGCTTTCCATCCGTTAGAGGTAGCTGTACCGTTATCTGTGAAGACGACAGCGTATGGTGTGGAAGCAAAATTGATAGGAATTGTAGCCAGTAATTCTACATACTCAAAAGGAGAATCATTGCCACTTGGGTTAGTGAAAAATTCTGAGATAATAAGCCCCTTCGTTTGTCCAAAGACATTGGTGCTCAACAGAACGCTTCCCACTAATACGAGTAATCTTTTTTTCATGTGTACTATTTTTGTTTGGTTAAATAATACCATAAAAGTACTTGTCATAAGTGACGCGTCGTGCCGTGTTATGTAATCATATCTTTACCGGATTGTTAAGAATTGCTAAAAATCCCTTTAAAAAGTGCTGGCGTAATCGATGAAATCATCTTTTCGTAACCCTGAGTTCATACTATTTCAAATACATTTTATAGTGCATCAGGTACTTACTTCAATGGTTAAAATCTTATCCGTCTATAAAAACCATTCCTCTGCCGAGACAATCACCTTGCATATCATGTTCCTGTCTTTTTAATTAAAATAACAATAAATTGCATGTACAATCATCTACTTCGCATGAAACATTTATTTAGCCTTTTATTATTCTTTTCCATAATTCAATGGAGTCAGGCCCAAACAAATCCTGTTCCTCCTACAGGTAAAATATCCGGTACTGTTTCAGACTCTTCCACATCAGATGCTGTAGAATTTGCTTCCATCGGATTGATTGATCTTGCAACAGGTAAAATAGTAGATGGTACTGTTACAGACAGCGCAGGATCTTTTGTATTAGAACATGTTGCCAATGGCACTTACCAAATAGGAATACGCATGATCGGATACGATGATATGTCGATCAATAATGTTATCGTATCCGATCAGGCATCCGAGGTGTCATTGAAAAGAATTCGACTGACTGCTCCCCTCACAGCACAAATAACAGTAGAAGGAAAAAAAGATTTGATTACAGAAGAAGTAGACCGTATCATTTACAATGCAGAAAACGATGCCACCAATAAAGGCGGTGATGCAACCGATGTACTACGCAAAGCACCACTGTTGATGGTAGACATGGACGGCAACTTGTCCATGCGAGGCAATAGCAATGTCAAAGTACTCATTAACGGAAAAGCTTCCGCACTCATGGCATCTAGTGTAGCAGATGCCTTAAAACAAATTCCTGCTGATCAGATTAAATCGGTGGAAGTCATTACTTCTCCTTCTGCCAAATACGATGCGGAAGGCTCTGCTGGTATTGTGAATATTGTTTTAAAGAAAAATACACTGCAAGGATTTTCTCTCAATGTAGATGCCAGCGCAGGTATACGAGGTTCCTCCCTTGGATTGAATGGAGCTTACCGCACCAAAAAAATGGGGTTCTCTTTGGGAGGTCATGGAAGAGCAGGCTACAACATTCCTGGTAGTTATCAGAACGATCAAAATGCGTACGACCAAAACGCAGGCAAGTATACCCGCACGATACAGCAAGCCCATACACAAAGTGTCATGGGATTTGGACATTATGTATTCGGCTGGGATTATGACATTGATTCCACTAATTCCATCAATGCTTCCGTGAAATATGGTTTAAGACAAATGAACAATTCGCAAACCGATCTTTCCTCTCATTCTTATCAAGATGATGTATTGATCAACGAAAGCCACAGGGATGTAAGAACGGTCAATGCCAATCAATCCGTCGATGTCAACTTAAACTACACACACTTATTCAAACAACCTAAAAGGGAATTCAGTGTACTGGGTTTATACAGCAGAAATAACAGCGATAACAATTTCACCAATAGCATTCTCAATAATGCGGACTGGTCACAGGTAAGCAGTCGATTAAAAAATCAGAACCACGGCTATAACCAGGAAAGTACTATACAATTGGACTATCAACACCCGATATCCAAAAACCAATTGCTTGAAGTGGGTGCCAAAAATATCTATCGTCAGGTGTACAGTAAATATGAGTACTTCTCCGCGGTGGGTGCGGATGGAGATTACACACCTCTTGGCAATGACAGTTTAAACAATACGTTTCGTTACAATCAAAACGTCACAGCGGGTTATGCTTCTTATACGCTCAACTTTCTCAAAAACTATACTGTAAAAGCAGGCTTGCGTTACGAATACACCAGCATCAATGCACAATACCAGCAAGATCGTGAAGTGAGTATTCCTTCTTATGGCGTATTAGTTCCGAGCATCAACGTGTCAAGAAAACTGGAAAACGGAAATATGATAAAAGCCTCTTACAACAGACGTATTCAAAGACCCTCCATGCAGTTTTTAAATCCCAATGTACAGGCGTCAAATCCTTATAACATCACAGTGGGTAATCCGGAACTGCGTCCTGAATATTCCAACAACTACGAACTTTCATACAGCGCATACTTCGGAAGATCTTCTGCGACACTATCTAGTTTCATGCGCAATACAGAAAGCTCTATACAAGCGGTACGTGATGTTAGAGGAGATACCATTCATACCACGTATCGAAACATAGGCAATGAAGATGCTTATGGATTTAACCTCTTCTCAAATATCAGCATCTCCAATCGTTTTACCTTAGGCGGTGGAATAGATGCCTATTATGCGGTATTGAAAAATAATAATCCAGACCCGTTTTATAATGCGAGTAACCAGGGTTGGGTAATAGGTGGACGAATCAATGGCCGCTTTGAAATTGCCAAAGGATGGGGATTGCATTGGTTTGCCTTCTACCGCGGTAATCAAGTGCAGTTGCAAGGTTACCAAACCAGTTTCGGAATGTACAGTTTAAACCTGAAAAAAGATTTCAATAAAAAGAAAGGCACTTTCGGTATCGGTGCAGAAAATTTCTTTACCCCTTCCATCCGCATAAGGACACAGCTTGATTCACCGATGCTAAATCAATCCAGTAGCAACATCATGCACACGATGAACTTTAAAATCAACTTCAGTTACCGCATCGGAAAAATGACAACCGAGAAGAAGAGCCGGAAGAAAAGCATCAACAACGATGACTTAAAAAATAATTCTGACAATAACTCTCCTGGTCAATAGTATAAAAAGTTGACTGCTTTCCTTACCATGGCCTGTCCCCCGACAGGCCATTTTTATTAAAAGAAAAGCTTGGTGCGGTTGGCGTCCGCGAAAAGAGCGAATTTTAGAAGACTTGTTATAAATTAACTCCGCGAATTATCTAGATCCACAAGGTCTTCTAAAATTGGTTTTCGTGACTCCCTTTTCTTTTGTTTCTTTTTTTGCTCGCCCAAAAGAAAAGAAAAAAGATGGTATGAAAACTACGGTTGTCAGTTGCATAAGTTATAATGATTAAAAACTCCCTTATTTACCAAAATTGATTTATATTAATCTTTTAATTTTTACACCATAAATCAAATTCCATTGAAAACCGAGTACAACTTCAGATCCAGATCTTTTTTCGCTATTGGCCCTCATTTACTAGGACTCATCTTTATTGCAGTCGGATTCTTCACACTGGTTAGTCCTTTATTCATGCCTGGCGATAACTCTGTCAACAAAGCTTTACTTGTCGGCTCTTGTGCCATTGTCTTCGGAAGCATGGTCATCACTTCTTATCCCGGTACTTTTTTTGATTTCAAGAATAACCGCTTTAAAAAATATTACTGTTTTATCGGTTACAAAACCGGTCAATGGAAGACATTGCCTCCACTAAAACTGGTAAAAGTTTTTCCGTATACTTTCAAAGGAGACATGATGGCTAATGGTGTAAATCCTACTCCCACTATAAAGTTCACCCACTATATCGTAGCTCTTTACAGCGATCAGCCTAAACCTGTCGTTGCTTTGGAATATGAGAATAAAAACTCAGCATTAGAAGGGAGTAAAATTATTTCAGATGAAATGAATGCTACGTTGAATATTCAATTGTCATAATTTAACTTTTCGTATACTAATTATTTCTATCATGAACTCATTTTTGTATCGTACACTTTTTTTAATCCTGAGTTTTTGTCTTGCTTATTCATCCATTGCACAAGACCTTGCTTCCATCAGTCAACTGTTAGAAGAAAATAAAAATGATTTTAAAGGCCATGTCATCATGGTCGTGAAACAAAAAGACAGCACCTTCTATCAACATGAGATTGGCTTAGCCAAATTGTCGACAAAAATTCCGGTAGCCTCGGCTAGCAAGTGGTTGTCGGCAGCAGTTATTCTTACGCTTGTCGATCAAGGGCTCTTATCGCTGGATGACAGCATAGGGAAATACCTTCCTTCTTTTTCTAAATATGGCAAAGGTCATCCTACCATTCGACAATGTTTAACTCATACAAGTGGATTTCCTGCTTATCCTTCACTGGATCACAAAGACGATGGTCTCGGCCCGTTAATTGATAGCATGGCTAAATACATTCCATTAAAAAATAAAGCCGGTGAACTATTCAACTACGGTGCGATGTCTTACCGAATAGTAGGTCGTATAGCAGAAGTCGTTTCAGGTAAATCATGGAACGAACTTTTCGCAACCAACATCACTTCTAAATGTGAAATGATTGCCACTGTGTATTGTCATGAAAAGATAACACCCGAGCTGGCAGGCGGTGCCTGTTCTACTCCGGGTGATTACCTTAATTTCTTATCTATGATATCAAACAACGGTCTGTATAAAGGCACCCAGGTCATTTCAGCGGCTTCGATCAAAGAATTCTTTAAAAACCAACTCTCCGCCAAAGTACGTGAGGATATGATGAAAGCTAATCCTGATATGAAAAAATTTGCTGATGATAAATTGATCAGTTATGGGTTAGGCACATGGATTTACGATTACAAACCATCACAGGAAATTCAAACAGAAATTTTCTGCCCTGGTGCATTGGGTACTTTTCCTTTTATTGACAGCTGCAAAAACATTTACGGCATTATCTTAACACATACGCAAATAGCAAAAGTCATAGAAACAGAATTCAAAGCCATTAGCACTATTAAGGAAAAATATAAAGGTACTTGTAAATAATACAGATGGAAACACACCATAAAACGACACTATTCGCTTTTCTTTTTCTGTTGCTACTGATCTCTTCCTGTTCAGAAACAATAACAGAAATCCCCGTTCAGGAAAAAGATTTCTGCACCAGCATACACCGTAACGACTCTCTGTCACTTTCTAAGGCATTGTATTCGCTGCGTGAGTTGATGCAAACTAAAACGGGTGTGTATGTTTTAGAAGACGGAGGCAATGCTTTAATCGCTCGCGGCTGGCTGTCCGAATATGCAGAACAAAGCATCGACATTCAATATTTTATTTTTTCTCCCGATAATGTAGGACTGATCGCCTGCGACTACCTGGTAAGAGCGGCAGATCGTGGTGTTAAAGTTCGCTTACTGGTAGACGACATTATGGTCGATGCCGGCATTCATGAAATTTTAACTTTAGACTCTCATGAGAATATTGACATCAGAATATACAATCCCGGAGTGAATCTGGGTAAAAATATTTATAACAAGGTGGTTAAATTCACTACTCATTTTCGTTCGGCCAATCAACGCATGCACAACAAGACATTTATTGTAGATCAAAAAGTAGTCGTGACTGGTGGAAGAAACATAGCTGACGAATACTTTGACTACGATCATGAATATAATTTCCGCGACCGTGATGTGTTGCTAATTGGTAAAATAGCATCGACAGTGCATCAATCCTTCGAGTCGTTTTGGAACAGCCCTTTAAGCGTACCAGTCACGAAACTGGTCAGCGAAGAAGTCAGCACAAAGATAGACAGCACGCGCTTCGACAGACTTCACCAGTATGCCTGTAATCCCGACAACTTCTGGCCGCAGGTACGAACGAAAATGCAAGCACTGCCTCAAGCATTCGAACGCATGCAGCAATCGGGGCAACTGGTATGGACAGACAGTCTTTTCTTTGTATCCGATGTACCAGGAAAAAACGATGGTAAAAAAGGTTTATCCGGTGGAGGTGTATGTACTGATACCTTGATGAACTTAATCAAAAGAGCCAAACACTCTATCGATATACAATCGCCTTATCTCATAACAACGGAAACAGGTCGCACGCTTTTCCGTGAAGCCGTAAAACGTGGCGTCAAAGTAAGAATATTAACCAATAGCCTCGCATCAACAGATAACCTCGAAGCCTTCAGCGGTTACCAACGCGACAGAAAAAAATTATTGGAAACGGGTATTCTTATTTATGAATTCAAACCCGATGCAGAAGAACGCCGAAAGGTAATGACTGGTGCCTTGCAGGAAAAAATGGACTTCACTCCCATCTTCGGTTTGCACGCTAAGTCTATGGTGATAGATGGAAAGATTACGGTCATCGGTACATTCAACTTAGATCCGAGAAGTGCCAATCTGAATACGGAATGTGTAGCGATTATTCATTCTGCTAAAATAACAGCAGGCGTGCTAAAAGGAATGGAAGAAGAATTCAAACCGACGAATTCCTGGCAAACAACATTGACTTCTAATCCTGATAGTGTAGCTTCTCAATCAAAGCGCATAAAGGCATTGACAAAGCGAGTGGTGCCGAAAAATATTTTGTAAACCTTTATCAACAGCGAAAAAATACACTTTGAAGTTTTTACAAAAGAATAAACAAGTACTCTTATGAAAGCACTTGTTTTTATCCTACTAACATTAATATTTTATAGCACATCTTTCGCGCAAACAGCGTGTGATTATAAAACGTTAACTCTTCTATTAAAAACATATCCGAAAACAAAAACAGCCAAGCTTTATTTCATAACCTTTCTTCCTGAAAAAATCTCTGAAAATACTCCGAAAGAAGATGCTGAGATATACGTTTCTTCAGCAAATGAATTGATTCAAAAAAATATACCTTCCTCCAATTATAAATTAACAAAGAGGACATTGCGAAGATCACATATTAAATGGAATAAAGATAAAGTAGTACTTGCTAATTCTATCGATAAAGAAACAGATGATCCCTTTTTCTATTATTCTAAACCTATATTCGTGACGAATGTATATTTCATAACCATTAGTTATTATGTAATGCCTGGTGGAGGGATTACTATTTGGCTTTTTAAAATGGATGATGTCAATAACCAGATAGTAAAAATAGAAAGTGAAACAATATTGACATACGGCCTTAACTTTCGTTAAAGACTTATCGAATCTGCAACTCCGGCAAACAACCATTCAATCCCTTCAACTTCACATCCGACAAAGCACTTCCAGAAACCATCAGCACTTTCAGTTTTTTCAACTCACAAAAACAATCCGGCAATTCTTTGATGGCATCTTCTTCTATCGTTAAAAAACGTAGCGTAATCATTTTACAAATTCCCTCGGGCAAACTTTCAATGTTGGTATTATCAATGAATAAAATCTTCAGAGCCGGTTGACTCAAAACCCATGTACCAATAGTCGACATGGGATTACCAGAAAGGATTAACGACTTGAGTGTCTTCAATACAAAAGAAGAAGAAGGATAACCCGTCAATTGGTTGGAATGCAGATCCAACTCTTCCAGCTGGCTGCATTTGCTCACTGCATCGGGAATAACGGTCAAGTTGTTTTCCGAGACATCCAATACTTTTAAAGCAGGATGAAAAATAGTGGTTGGCAATTCAGTTAAATTATTACCCGCATACTGGAGTGTGTGAAGTTTTCTGCACTTATCAAATAGATTCATTGGAATAGTCTCAATATGGTTGTAAGAAATATTGAGGGTATGAAGATTCTTGAATGTTAATATTTCTACTGGGAAAATCTTTAATTTCTTGCTTTCGAGGGATAGCTCACTCACCCGCAAGGGTGACCTCAGAGCGTCTTCCAAAGAAAAAAAGATACTGTCGTATGGATTCTGATCTTTAAGATGAGTGCCGTTGCCCACTTGAAAATTAACTTCGCCGGACGACTGTGCATGACTTATCGAAACAAGCAGAAAATGCCATACCAGTACAAATAAAAACCTCACTCTGAATCTCATAGTAAAAACGAATGAGCTAAAATACATTATTATTTATAACCTGAAAACAGACATAGAATAAATAAAAACGACTGCCCCCTTTCGAAAGCAGTCGTCCCAACGAATTCGTATGATTTACTTATAACTTCACAATAACCCTAGTTAAGAATTCAGATCCTGTATCGATCTGAATATAATACAAGCCAGACGGTATATCCTTTAGCGAGAGACTTGCATTGGGTTCCATCGCTCTGTAAGCAATAACTTCAAACCCTTGCGCATCAAGTACACGGACTTTAGTTGATTTGTTGGTATTGAACATTATGTAATCAGATGTTGGATTTGGAGACAGTATAAGTAGTTCAGAAGACTCAATTGCTGACCTATCATCTGAACTTCTAGAAGCACATGTCCCTTTATCCAACCAAGCGTCAGACCAATATGCTCCTGAACCTGGACCATAGGCCCAAGCTGCTCCATTGCACCAACCGGAGTAAGGATAAGGCTTGCATTCGTATTGTCTGTTGTTATTTTTTACCTTACTACCAGCTGTATAATTTCCACTTTCAACATATTGTACAAGCGAAGTACAAGCATTGGTAACCACGTTTGCAACATTAACCGATACCGCAGAAGAGGTTGTAACTGCGCCACTATTGTCTGTTGCTTTGGCTGTAATCGTATATGTTCCAGCAACTAAATTTGTCCAAGTATATGAATAGGGAGACGTAGCGTCACTGTATAGTAAAGCAGACCCATTGTAGAAATCTACTTTTGCAATAGAACCATCGCTGTCTGATGCATTCGCACTGATTATGATCGAAGCAGGAGCATTAACCGTTGAATTTACAGGAGAAGTCAAGAATACACTAGGCGCTTGATTTACGCTTGTAATTGGAGATCCATATACCTCCAACTCGTAAATAGAATAACCATAAACTGTTCCTCTGGCAGAACCGTTGATACTTATAAAACGATACATGCCAGTCAATCCTGTAAAATCATTGCTTAAGGTCGTATTACCAGTAATCGTTTTTAGTGTCACCCAAGTCATGCCATCGGCAGACCCGATAATCCGATAGTCTCTTCCATAAGCAGCTTCCCATGTAATCTTTACACGATTCACATTAAAGTTGGATCCCAAATCAACCGTTAACCATTCTGCATTTGTATACGCGGAAGACCATCGTGTTCCATATTGCCCATCAACTGAATTGCTTGCCATATTTAATCCTGCTTCAGTAGACGACACCGTCACTTGCTTACCTGTTGCTAAGTTTGCAGGAACTGTAACTATTGCTGTCACCGTCACATTGACAGCGGCAGAAGTTGCGACTGCTCCTCTATCATCTGTAGCTCTGACAGTAAGACTATACGTACCTGCTGCTACATTTGCCCAAGAAAAAGTATACGGTGCCGTATTATCAGAACCCAATAAGGTTGTTCCATTATAAAAATCTACTTTGGCAATGGATCCATCACTATCCGATGCATTCGAGCTGATTGAAAGTGTAGCAGGTGCAGTAAAGGTTGCATTGTTTGAGGGAGCAGTGATCGCCACTGTAGGCGGTTGATTCACATTCGCTGTAGTTCCGTAAACTTCCAATTCATAAATGGAATAACCGTATACTGTACCTCGTGCCGTGCCATTCATTCTCACATAGCGAGCAGCACCTGTTAAACCCGTATGATCGTTGACTAAGGTATTATTCCCAGTAATCGCTTTTATTGTTGACCAAGTAGTGCCATCAGTTGAATATTGTATTGTATAATCTCTTCCGTAAGCCGCTTCCCAAGTGATCTTAACTCTGTTTACATTATAGTTGGCCCCCAAATCTACCGTCAACCATTGCGCATCGGTATACAAGGATGACCAGCGTGTGGAATAACTTCCATCTACTGCATTCGAGGCCACATTAGATCCTGCTTCTGTTGATGATACCGTTACAAGTTTACCTTTTGAAAGACTATTCGGCACTGGATTCCAACCTGGCATTTCATTGAGTGTTAGTACATTCGTAGCATTATAAACATCCGATAGTTGAGCGTTGGTGTTTTTCTGTTGTGTTAATTCTGCCCAACCCATAAAATATGCCCAGCGTGGTTGTGCTTGTAAAATTTCTTTTGTTGGCAACACTTCACATTCGCCAATACCAATGGGTTTATTGCCCGCTTTATTTAAAATAGCCTGGTATTTTGCAGTAGAATAATTTTGCCCATCGGAATTATACATATCAAGTGACAAGACATCCCAATTGGCACTACCCGGATCATAATTATTTAAATCGCTGGATAGCGTACCAAAATCTTGTACATTCCATACAAATATTAAATTTGAAAGTCCTTTTGTATTGACCAGGTAATCTCTCGTAATTTGGTACAATCTGCTACTTCCATTTGGGCCAGGTCTGTTTGCCCACCAAAATACATAGGGGTGGTTCATCTCGTGAAAAGGACGGAACAACACTTCAACACCACTATTTTCTAAGTCTTGAAGATAAGAAGCAATGACATCTAAACGGGCTTTCCAGTTTTTATTAATCTGAGAACCATCGGTGATCAAGTCGTTCCATTCTGAGTCGCTAAGCCTACCCGTTACGTTAGACCAATCGCAAGGTTCGCCCATTGTTGGCGGACAGCCATGAAAAGTAAAAGCTACTACTGCTCCTTCTTTCCATCTTGCTTTCGCTTCATTGGTAATCAATGTTCGCCATTCATGCATTGAACCCGTTCCTCCCCAGTTGTAGAAAGAAAAATCTTCTCCCCAGAGTCCAGCGTTTTGACCTGAAACCGTTTTCATCGCATCCCAATAACTACGGTTTTGCTGACCTGCAATACACTTCTTACCAGAAATATCGTAGAGGTAATTGAGTGTATTATAATTCGTTTGAGCTTTTATTGATACTGTAAGTACCGATAATAAAACTATAAAGAGCAGTTTGTTTATCATATCTATTAGTGTTTTTCTTATAGTAAATGAATCTATTTATTGTAGTACTCAACTATAAATTCGAAGCGAAATTTTTAGTTTCATGTTCATTCAAACAACTAGTAATTGTATCCATTTTGCTTTGTATACTAAGGCTACACAATCATACTTCTCTACTAACTACTAGAATTTTATAAAAGAAGCAGGGATACTAGCATCCCTGCTTCTTAGAATGACAAAAAATTATTTCTTAATGATAGCCTTCGTCACCAATTCATTACCCGTATCGATGCGAATATAATAAATGCCCGCTGCCAGTTCTGATACATGAAGAATACCATTGGCATTTACCGATGTCTCCGTCATCACTTCCATACCTTGTACATTGAATACGCGCACTGTTGAGGCAAGATCTGAATGGATGGTTATCACATCGGTTGCAGGATTCGGAGATAAAAATACTTCTGAAACTTGTGCGTCATTTATTCCTACTAGATCCGCTGCACTTCTTGCAGTACATGATCCTTTGTCCAACCAAGCATCTGACCAGTATGCGCCAGAACCAGGACCATAAGCCCATGCTGCACCGTTACACCAGCCTGAGTAAGGATAAGGCTTGCACTCGTATTGTCTACCGTTGTTTTTCACTTTGCTACCTGCAGCATAGCCTGCGTTTTCAATATATTGAGCAATAGATGCGCACGTATTGTTAACCACATTGACCACTGTAATGGTGATCGCAGAAGACGTAGTACCTGCTCCACTGTTATCTGTTGCTCTAGCAGTAATCGTATAGGTCCCCGCTGCCACATTCGTCCATGTAAAGGTAAATGGTGCGGCATAATCATTAAACAACAAAGTAGAACCGCTGTAAAAATCTACTTTAGAAACAGTACCATCGGCATCACTTGCATTGGCAGATATGGTAATTGTAGCCGGTGCATTGAATGATGCATTCGCTGAAGGAGAAGTTAAAGTCACTGATGGAGGCGTATTTACAACCACCACATTAGTTACCGTAACCACAGAAGCAAAAGAGGTTGCCACCGCACCCACATTGTCCGTTGCTCTTGCAGTAATCGTATAGCTACCTGCAGCGATATTCGTCCAGGTGAACGAATATGGCACTGTAGCATCAGAATTCAATAACGTTGTTCCATTGTAGAAATCTACTTTAGTTACCGAACCGTCGCTGTCCGAAGCATTGGCGCTGATCACAATAGAAGCTGGAGCAGTTACACTGGTGTTGTTCGCAGGAGAAGTTAAAGACACCGTCGGCAACTGATTCGTATTACCAGCCGCAGTTCCATAAACTTCCAATTCGTAGATTGAATAACCATACGCCGTTCCTCTCGCAGTGCCGTTCATACTGATGTAACGATACGTTCCAGTAAGGCCAACATGATCATTCGTTAACGTTGTGTTACCTGTAATCGTTTTTAACGCAGTCCACGTAACACCATCCAAAGAACCTACTACTCTGTAATCTCTTCCGTAGGCTGCTTCCCATGTAATCTTCACGCGGTTCACATCGTAGTTAGCGCCTAAATCAACCGTTAACCATTGTGCATCGGTGTATAAAGAAGACCAACGCGTTCCATACTGACCGTCCACTGCATTAGAAGCTACGTTGGCTCCTGCTTCTGTCGAAGAAACCGTTACAGCTTTACCAGTAGCCAAGTTAACCGGAACTGGTATCACGCCATACACTTCCAATTCATAGACAGAGTAACCAAAGGCTGTTCCTCTCGCTGTACCATTCATACGCACATAACGTGCTGTTCCTGTAAGTCCAGTATGATCATTCATTAAGCTGGTGTTTCCTGTCACCGCTCTCGCTGTTGTCCAGTTTGTACCATCCGTAGAATACTGTACGGTATAATCTCTTCCGTACGCAGCTTCCCATGTAATCTTCACACGATTCACGGCATACACTGCACCTAAATCAACAGTCAGCCATTCTGCGTCTGTATAAGCAGACGACCAACGAGTAGCGTATTGACCATCTACCGCATTCCCCGCTGCATTCACTCCTGCTTCGGTGGATGAAACAGATACCGGCTTACCGGTTGCTAAATTTACAGGAACAGGTGTAACATTGCTTCGGGATTTCACCACCTGATCAATGGCGAGTAAAAGTGATTTAGCCCCTGTTGCATCTTGAGACAATTCCCAAATCATCACACCACCTATAGCCTGATCAAAAGAGTAATTAACTTTTGCTTTGATGGTGGGAATGCCATTGTACCAAATTGTACTGCCCGCCTGGTCTGCATTTTCAGCACCAGCATACGTACTCACGATATTTTTATAAGACCATTCTCCAGAAACAGAGCCAAATCCATAGCCGTAAAAAGGAAGTCCCAATACCGCTTTATTTTTTGGCAATCCTCTTCCTAACCAATATTGAACATTACTTTGTGCATAAGCATAAGAAGAATGCTGCCCCGGATTAGACGTATCCCAAGGACCAGTTGCATCATACGCCATGATGTTAATAAAGTCAAAATAGGCAAACGTAGAACTTGGCACATTACCGCCCCCATATCCTTGAGACAAAGCGGCTGTCAATCCTTTGCCTGCAGGCTTCAAGGCGGCAGAAAGATCCGCGATGAATTTACCATAATCACCATTGATGGCTGGACCTTCTAAGTCGACATCGATGCCGTCGAAATTACGTGCTTGCAGATACGCAGCTATTTTAGAAACAAAACCTGCTCGACGTGCATCACTGATCAGGCTGAAATAATTACCTTGAATAGTAGGATCCGTTGAAGCAGAACCTCCTCCAATAGAAACGTATACTTTCACATTGTTGGCATGTGCTTTTTGAATTAAAGCAGCATCGCCTGCATTAAACGATAGATCTCCATTGGAATTTGGATTTTCAAACGCAATGTTAATGTGGGTTAACTTTGCATAATCAATCGCATTGGAATACGTATTTAGATCATTCCAATTGGCCACATAAGCCACCACTTTAGTAGCAGATGAGGGCGGAGTGACAGGATTATTCACTACCACAGTAATCGCTGAAGATGTTGTTCCTGCCCCGTTGTTATCAGTCCCTCTAGCTGTAATGGTATAAGTTCCAGCTGCTACATTAGACCATGAATAAGTATAAGGTGCTGCATTGTCAGTAGCCAATAAAGTACTTCCGCTATAGAAATCTACTTTAGTAACCGAACCGTCGCTATCCGCTGCATTGGCGCTGATTAAAAGAGTAGCGGGTGCTGTGACGTTCGAATTGTTATTAGGAGAAGTAAGTGATACTGTTGGTGCTTGATTAACGACAGCAGCAGTGCCATATACTTCCAATTCAAATATAGAATATCCATATGCGGTTCCACGAGCCGTTCCATTGATGCGAACATAGCGAGCCATTCCTGTAAGACCTGTATGATCATTGCTTAAGCTCGTATTTCCGGAAATTATTTTCGCCGTTGCCCAAGTTGTTCCATCGGTAGAATATTGCACCGTATAATCTTTTCCATAAGCTGCCTCCCATGTAATTTTTACACGGTTCACATTGTAGTTGGAAGCTAAGTCAACCGTTAACCACTGCGCATCGCTGTATGCAGAAGACCAACGGGTGATATAACTGCCATCTACAGCATTGGATGCGATGTTAGCTCCCGCTTCAGTAGAAGACACTGTAACAGGTTTTGCAGTTGCTAAGTTAGTTGGTGCTGTTACATTGCCCCATCCTGGCATTTCATCGCGTGTAATTACACGTGGATTAGCATAGCAAGCTTGAATTTCGGCTACGGAATTAGTTTGCTGGGGAGGATTGTTGTAATCTTTTTCTAGGCCATAAGCCCATACCATGAAGAAACTCATGTTAGGCTGGTTGTTAAACTCGGACTGCACCGGCAATTTAAACGTTTCTCCATTCGCTACAGGCTTGCCTGATGCTTGTCCAAGTAAAGCATTGTAATAACTTGTATTGGTATGGCCATCGCCGTAAATATCTAATGCAGCAATATCAAAATATGCAGCACCAGGATTATAATCTCCAAAATTAGTACTCATGTCTTGCACATCCCACACCCAAATTAAATTCGAAAGACCTTTAGTATTGGTCATGTAATCGTGCGTCAATTTCCAAAGCGCTTTTGTATTTGCAGCACCACCAGAGTTCCACCAAAAGGCAGTTTGGTTTTGTTCATGAAGTGGTCTCCACATCACCTCTACTCCTTTATCTTCTAAGTATTGCAGGTAAACCGATATTTGATCGATTCTTGATTTCCAAGTATTGTTTAAAGCACTTCCATTGGTAAGTAGTTGACTCCATTGTGAAGAATTTAAACTACTTAATAAACCTCCGTCCCAATTACATACATCTCCTTGCACTGGAGGACAAGTATGCCACATGAGGTTCACCGCAGCTCCCGCATTCCATTGACGTTCGGCTTCGTAGGTAATGGCCCATCGAGCTGGCCCATCTCCATTAAACAAAAAATCGCCGCTGTACAAAGCAGGATATTTCCCCGTCAACTGGTTAACCCTGTTTGTCCAATAGTTCTCGTTGGTGCCATCTTTTTGATCGTTGTGCTGACCCGACATGATGTATTTACCTGTAATACTATTTAAATAATTCACTGTTTTGAAACGGGATTGTCCCTGAACCGATACAATAAGTAGCAGCAAAAGGCCTAATAGAAATAGTAGCTTTTTTCTCATAATAAATTGGGTTTATCTAATATTAATCAAACATACATAAGCTCTTCGTCTATCAATCTCATTTCCGTCCGAAGGAATTTTAATCCTGTCCGAATTAATTTCCGTATGATACAATTGTCCTGAAATATGATAGGATTGTCTTTTTTTTGAGGTTTTGAGCCGGATTTAAAAAATTGATGCCACAGGAAATATTGAAGGCTTAAAAGTTTTTGTAGTTTGTTTAAAGGGCAGTTATACACGTATGCGTCTACTAGTATTTTTGTACTGTTTATGGGGTTCATTTTTGGCTTATTCTCAGATAGGTCAATATAAGGTATATAACCTCACCAGTGAAGATGGATTACTGAGTGATAATGTCGAGTGCCTATTCCAGGACAGTTATGGATTTTTATGGATAGGAAGCAACGATGGAGTCGTCAGATGGGATGGTTACAACTTTAAAAAATACATTCATCAGGAAGGAGACGTCAATACCCTATCCAATAATATTATCTATACCATTGTAGAGGACAGCCGGCGACGGTTATGGGTAGGCACGATAAACGGGATCAATCTGTACGATCCGCTGTCGGATACCTTTTCTAAAATAAAACTGGATGCTGCTTCTGGAAATATTCCTGTCAATGCCATCAAAGAAGATTCTAAACACAGGCTTTGGCTAGCTACATCAGATGGTTTTTGCCAGTACAACCACGATTATCCTCAAAAAAGCAAATGGTATTATGCGGAAACTCCAAATGGATTAAGTGACGCGGTTGTATTTGCAATGGATATCGACCGAAACGATAACCTTTGGTTAGGCACTTTCAATGGAGGATTAAATAAATTCAATACAGAAACCTGCACATTCTCTTACTTTACGCACCGTCCCGATGATCCCTCAACCATATGCAGCAATAAATTAAAAAGACTTTTTATAGACAAAGATCAAAACATCTGGGTGGGCTCTATAGATAATGGTCTTTCTGTAATCAATCAAAAAGGCGAAGTGTTCAGGCAGTACAAAAGTTTTGAAACTGCGCGGGGTATAAAAGAAAGATTGAATAACATCACCTGCATCTACCAGGATGAAACCGGAATGATATGGGTTGGTGCAGGTGACCAGAAGTTATGCTACTTGAACACGAGCAAAAATGCCCTGGTGCCATTTATGAATCCTGTTCATAATCAATACCACATTACCTGTCAGGGTATCACTTCATTGTTTGAAGACTTTTTCGGCAATACCTGGTTTGGCTCTGAACGTGACGGACTTTTTTATACCAACAAAACAAAAAATATGTTCAGGCATTATTACCACAACTACTCCAATGCCGCAGGACTCAGCCATAATAAAGTAACAGCGTTTTGTCAGGATAAAAATAACGGCACCTGGATAGGAACAAATGGCGGAGGACTCGATTACCTTGACCATACAAACAACAGCATTCAATCCTTCAGTAAAAAAACGGGTATACAAAGCCAGGTTATTCAGGATATCGTATCGGAAGCATCCGGCAAACTTTGGATTGCTACACACAATGGAGGAGTAACGATGTTTGATCCTAACAATCGAAAGAGTGAGACATTCCAGCATGATCCGCTTCGTAAAAATTCATTGGTTTTTAATGACATCACCAGTCTGGTCATCGATGATTCGCTGGTTTGGATGGGAACATACGGAGAAGGGGTTTGCATCTATAATACGCTAAGAAAACAATTTTATCACCATCAAAACAATACTGTATTTCCATTCAATATGCGTGCACCAGGCTGGACCAACCATTTGTACAAAGATTCTAAAAAAAGAATCTGGATGGGTTCATACGGTGGTTTGCACCGGTACGACAATCATACCTTCCGCACCTTCACGCATTCTGCTGATCCTACCAGCATCAGCAATCATGACATCAACATGATCGCAGAAGATGCCCGTGGAAACATCTGGATCATTACCGTAGCCGGTGGACTGGAATTATTTGATGAAAACACGAATACGTTTATCCATTACAGTAAGCTATTCGACTTACCGCTTACTCTTAAATCCATTGTAGTGGACAACAAGGGCTTATTATGGATGGGCTCCAATTCAGGGCTAATATGTTTCGACCCGGTTTCGAAAAAACAAATGCGCTATGGCAGTTCGGATGGGCTCCAAGGGGATTTTTTCAACGTGAGAGCTGCATCAAAAAATAAATCAGGAGAACTCTTTTTTGGTGGCAGTAATGGTTTCAATGCCTTTCACCCGGAAAAAATTAGGCATGATTTTAAGCCATCCGGTTTCTACTTCACAGCTCTTTCTGTATTTGGTGTTGCACAAAAACCTACGGCCAGTCAATCTGTACTCTCTAAAAATATTCAGGTTACAGATACATTAAGCCTATCCTACAACCAATCTTTTTTCACCATAGAGTTTACTGACATCAACTTTTATTCTCCCGGTAAAACCCTGTATGCTTATAAGCTAGAAGGTCTTTATGACCGATGGATCAATAACCAATCGGAACGAAAGATATCATTTACCAATTTACCGGCAGGCCGCTATACCTTAAAAGTTAAATATACATTACCCAATGGCAGATGGCAGCTGGCCGACAAAACACTCATCATTCTTGTCGCTCCACCCTGGTGGAATTCCTGGTGGTTCATCAGCTTAGCTGTCGCCAGCACTTGTATCGCGTTGTTCCTGCTCTACAAACAACGCGTCAGAAACATAAAGAAGCGGAATGAAGTACTGGAAACAGAAGTGAGATCCAGAACAATGGAACTGTCGGATCGTAATTCAGATTTGCAGGAAAGCAATGAAGAAATTAAACAACAAAAAGAAAAACTGGAAGCGTATAACTTGGAAGTGGTGCGGCAATCTGATAAAATTCTTGCGCAACAAGAATTCATCCTGCGGCAAAACCAAGAACTTGAAAAACTAGTGGGTAGACTTTTCATCAGCGATGAAACCAAAAACTTATTCTTCAATATACTGGCTCACGATCTCCGCGGACCTATAAGTGGCATAAGCAATTTGTCTGATCTGCTAATCAACAATATATCGAATTTGTCGTCCCAGGAAATTATAGATTTCAGCCAACACATCAAGCAATCTTCGGATGCCACTCAAAAATTACTTTCTAACTTACTGGACTGGGCACGCAGCCAATCCCAATACCTCGACTACCTGCCTGTTGCCCTGAACAGTTATGACCTGATTGTACGCAATTTGATATTGATGGAACAGCAATGCTTGCAAAAAGACATTCAGGTAATTAATCTGGTAGGCAAGGAACATTCCATTTTTGCAGATTACAACATGATCGACACGGTAGTTCGTAACCTCATCAGCAATGCGGTAAAGTTTACCCCACCGGCCGGTACCATCACAATAACATCCAGTTTGCACCATGAAGAAGTTGAAATCAGAGTCAGTGATACAGGATTAGGCATCAGTGATCAAGAACTTAAAAATATTTTTCAGTTGGGCAAACGAAAAAGTACGAAAGGTACAAAAGGAGAAACAGGTACCGGACTAGGCTTAATCATTGTAAAAGAATTCACAGCAATCAATAAAGGGAGTGTGGCGATCGAAAGCAAAGAAAAAGAAGGGACTACCTTTACACTTCGTTTACCCATGGCTTTGGAAGTAGTGCCTGCTGAAAGTAACTTTCAGGCAGAAGCTATTGTACAGGAAAATAAAGGCATGTCTCTTTTGTCAGAAGATCAATTAACAACGATAAAAGGGAATAAAATACTTTTGGTAGAAGACAATCTATCCATGCGCAATCACCTCAAATACTTACTCGCATCGACCTTCGAAATTACAGAAGCTGAAAATGGGCGAGAGGCGCTTTTGCTGGCAGCCGAAATCCAGCCCATGGTGGTCATTACAGACATGGTTATGCCCGTAATGGATGGCTTGGAATTTTGCAAAGCATTAAAGAAAGACCAGAATACATCACATATTCCTGTTATCATTCTCACCAGTCACGATAATGAAGAAGGTAAACTGTCTGGTTATTATGCCGGCGCAGACATTTACCTGACTAAACCTGTGCAGAAAGAAATTTTATTGCAAATCATATTCAATATCCTGCAAAGCAGAAAGCACCTGCTAAACAATATATTGACAAGAGAATCTGAATCTCTTGAAGAAGAGCATACATTGACTTTAATAGATCAGAAGTTCCTCGAAAAAATAAGTTCTTTCATTGAGGAAAATATCGCCAATCAAGAATTAGAAGTTCATCACATTGTGCGCCATATGGCCATGAGCCGAAGTGTATTATATTCTAAATTCAAAGCCATTACAGGGCAAGGAGTAAATGAATTCATTCGACTGCTCAGACTCAGAAAGAGTAAAGAACGTCTCATCACAAGTAGCATGAGTATCAATGAAATTGCCGATGCGGTGGGTTTTAACAGTGCTTCTTATTTTATCCGCTGCTTTGTGAAAGAATACCAGATTACTCCAACGGAATTCAGAGGAGGTAAAAAACAATAAACTGACTTTACTTATTGGACTCACGAAACTCTTTCGGGGTACAATCAAATTCTTTTTTAAACACCCTGTTAAAATGAGGGATGTTGTTATAGCCCGTTAGGTAGGCGATGTCAGAAACAGGTTTGTGGGTGTGCAGCAACAAGCGCTTCACTTCCGCTAAACGGATGGTATTAAGGTAAGACTTAAACGAACTATCTAAATTATTTTTAATCAATAAACCAATCTCTCGTTCAGTAACACCAATCGCCTGCTGAAGATCCTGGGCGGAAAGTTCCGGGTTCGAATAATGTTGCGCCATGTAAGATTTAATTTGATCGAGCTTGGAATGCGAATTTTGTTGATCAATCACATGAACTTGATAAGGCACCAATACTTTTTTCTTCTGTATAAAATATACCAAAGTCATCATGATTAAGATTGCGAGCACAGAAAAAGCATATGTAGTATAAAGGTAGCGGTTGTTGTTCGAAAAGTAGATGGAACGGATTTGAATTTCATCCCTTTTACCTGCACCCAAGGCCTGACAACTATTGACGACTAAATAGGTAACCCGAGAAAAATCTAATGCACTAAAATCTTCCTTTTTCATTTGTTGCAAACGCAACCACCAACTTGGTATTTCAAAATCACTTTTATTAATGGCATACACACCTTCTCCCTCATATTCTATTACAGCAGAAAGCGGCAACCATGACAAAGCTTTACCCGATTTGGTATATCCTTTATAATCTAAGGTTAAAAAAACTGGAATACGTGTACCCTGCTCAGATCTTAAATAAATGGAAAGCTGGTCGAATTGAGAAAAATCCATAAAGAGATCATGCGTGGAATCCTGGCGATGTAAGTACAAGCCAACAAAGGGTTCTTGAACCGCCCTACTCAACGTATATTTAAAACGAATGATACTATCCTGGTCGATCGCATAACTTCCCTCTGACCAATTGGAAGGAATTTCTTCATGGGAGATACCCAATTGAATTTGGGAACCTTTGTCAAAAGGATAGAGCTTTTTCGTTTCAAAATCTAGACTCCAGTAAATGACTAAACTAAGCACCGTAAAAACGGTTAAAAAGAAGATGTAATAATTTTTCTTCATCAAATAATTAAGAACCGATGAAAATACAAAAAAGTAGCTCAAAGTTCTCGAATTTGAACTCATTTTCAATTTGATCTTTTTTGCAAAACTCTATGCTTTTTATGTTTTGTCATGAAACCCAGTTATAATCAAGTCAATTCCTAAAAATGAAAAGTGCACAGATTGGATAGTCATTATGTTTGTTGAAATCAATCCTGAACGACTATGAACATCAAAATACTACTTCTGATTTCTTTTTTATGCGTCCAAGCCGTAGAAAAAAGTCAAGCTACCGATTTCTACATAAAAGCGGACGATCCTGCCATACAATACATGGGTAGAATTGACTTTTCTAACCCTCAAAAACCCAGCTATTCTTTTCCAGGCATCAGTATAAAGGCCAAATTTAACAGCAGCACCATTAAAGCTGTCATTAAAGACTTTGGATTGGGAGGAGAACAAACGACAAACTACTATAATGTGATCATCGATGGACAGTTTGTACAAAAATTACAGGTCAACGCCATCGATACCTTGTACCTTATTGCCACAGGACTTGATGCCAGCGACCACACCGTTGAATTGATCAAACGAACAGAAAGTTCAGTGGGGAAAAGCTCGTTCTTTGGTTTTGTCATTTCCTCTAGTGTCTTACTTCCATTAGATCCTATGCCCATTTATAAAATGGAATTTATTGGAGATTCATGGACTTGCGGATACGGTAACGAAATCAGCACGAACAGTCCCAATACAGGCTTTCACTCGATCAATGAAGACAATGCCCGTGCGTGGGGATACACGGTCGCGAAAAAATTTAATGCTCAGTACAACGCCACGGCTATATCTGGTCGTGGGTTATACAGAAACAATACGGGGTCTACAACCGGCGTCTTACCTGAGGAATTCAACAAAACCTTCCCAGGTCAATCAAGCCCTCTTTGGAATTTCAACAACTACATTCCAGACTTGGTGATCATTCATTTGGGAACCAATGATTTTTACCCAGAAACGGTATCAAGCACAGATTTGCTAGACTCCGCGCTCTTCGTCAATAAATACATTGCATTTGTGAGCGATATTAGGACTAAGTATGGGTCCTCTACAAAGATCATTTGCGCCTTTGGTAATTCTAAATCCGATTGGTGGCCAACAGGTTTAAGACATTTAAGCCGTTGGAGAAATTATGTGAACGCCACCGTCAATTACTTCAACACCAACAGTGATAATGCAGTTTACGCTTTTGAGTTGACCGTACAAAGTGCTCCTTACGGAGAAGACTGGCATCCCACCATCGTCACTCACAATCAAATGGCAAATCAAATCGCCCCTTTCATCACCACCATTACTGGACGCTCGGCCTCTTCCTATGAAGCTCCGTTAACCTACAACACTGTAACTTCAATCGACACAGGAATCGCCAATGATAATAAACTTATATTTTACCCCAATCCTACATCGGGCGTTTTTTCACTAGATGGAATAGACGAGAATATAAGCTGGGAAATCTACGACAGCACTGGACGCTCAATCCATCGTGGATTAGGTAAAACTGGCAATATAGAATCCTTAAAGGCGGGCATGTACTTTGTCTTGCTACAAAACAAACGCATTCCATTCGTCAAACAATAACCTTAATGACTATGAAAAAGAACTGCTATACTATTTTATCGTGTGCTGTGATAATGCTCTTATCATTGCAAAAAGTACAAGGAGCCGTTGTCGTCCCTCTTGATGATCCAAACATGCGGTATGACGGAGCATTCTACAATGTTGTTACACCTACATTGGTAACATTTAATCGTCACCAAGCAGCCGTATATAACAATGTAGAATCAGGGATTTACGGATCATGGATCAACCAGTGGGTCATCACGCAAACTGGAATTCGTGTGCGCTTTAAAACGACAAGTCCGACCATTACACTGACTTTTCAAAAACGTACGGGAGGAGGAAGTATAGGAACATCTCCTACGAATGGCTTTTCTGTATTTGCGAATGGCAACTTAATAAATACCTATTCATCCCTATCGTTTACCATCAATAACCCCAGTGCGGGTAATGCTACCCTTTACGAAGTAAGCCTACCCAACCTTTGGGCAGTCGATCTGATAGGCATGTCAATAGATGATACGCACGCATTGGATGATCCAGGTACATTAAGCAAACCGATTTACGTAGCCATAGGAGATTCTAAAACCCATGGCACGGGCCAGTATGTATCTTCAGCTAAAACATATCCTTTTCAACTCGCCAACTTGATGGGCTGGGATCTGCACAATATTGCGGTAGCTGGATCTACCTTAGGATGGGCAATGGCGCTGAACATCAAAAATCAGTCAGTAGATGTACTGACGATTGAATTGGGCTATAACGATTGGGAATACCTGTCAACAAACTTAGCGACAATGCAACATGAATACGAAAGACTGATTGATTCGATTCGATTGTATCAACCTACAGCAAAGATTTTTTGCATTACGCCAATCGTCACCACCGATCCTTCTGGCGCAGCTCCTTACACACTCGATGCGTATAGAAACATGGTACAAAACATCGTCAGTATTCGCATGCAGAACGACCCAAAGATATTCGTCATTCCAGGCCCTTCGGTATCTGATGCTGGCATGCTAGCCAGTGGAGATGTGGTGCATTTAAGCGAAGGCGGTGCCTTAACATTAGCGCAAAACCTCGTTGCTCCAATTACAAATCCGTCTTCAATTGTACTAACCACCACAGCAACCGGTGAAGCCATTGAAACGGCAAAAAAAAAGATCTTCATTAAGCAACTAAATAATGTGTACCTCACGATTGTTATTGAAGAAGAAGGCAATTACAACGTAAATATATATACAACCAACGGTACTTTAGTCGATTCAAAAAATGACACGTATCTAAACCGGGGCGACAATACGATTTTTTGGAAGTCCTCGTCCATCAAGAGCGGAAGTCTTTACCTGATTCGAATTCAAAAAGGAACTGATGCCTTGAACGAATTGAAGTATGTCGAATAGTTGATCAGGTATACAAAACAAAAAGGCCTTCCGACTCAAATCAGAAGGCCTTTTTGTTTGTGGTGTTTGAAACACTTAGTCAATAAAATGCAAGCAATAAAAAAAGTGTGATCGAGAGCTAGAGTATGGATAAAGATACTCACTGTTCAAGATCACACTTCGGTGTAG
>JACMQM010000215.1 GCA_014376985.1 Cytophagaceae bacterium
AAGAAATTAGGTATCGTAGGTTACGGTAATATCGGGGCACAACTTTCTGTTGTGGCAGAATCCATCGGCATGGAAGTGTACTACTTCGATGTAGTAGAGAAACTTTCTTTGGGTAATGCAAAAAAATGCAACAGCCTTAAAGAACTATTGGAAACAGTAGACGTAGTGAGTTTGCATGTAGACGGAAGAGCTTCTAATAAAAACCTTATCAGCAAAGAGCAATTTGACTGGATGAAAAAAGGAGTCATCTTCGTTAACCTAAGCCGTGGACACGTTGTCGATATCGATGCTTTAGCAGAGAATATTACCTCTGGTAAAATTATGGGGGCGGCGATCGACGTATTCCCTTACGAGCCGAAAAACAACGACGAAGAATTTATCAATAAAGTACGCGGATTGCCTAACGTTATTCTTACACCTCACATCGGAGGAAGTACCGAAGAAGCGCAATTCAACATCGGTAACTTCGTACCGCAGCGTATCATGGAATACATCAACAGTGGTAACACACTGCACAGTGTCAACTTCCCTAGCATTCAATTGCCGGCTTGGAACCATGCACACCGTTTGATTCACTTCCATGAAAACATGCCAGGTATCATGGCGAAGATCAACCAGATCTTTGCGAAGTATAACATCAACATCGTTGGTCAGTATTTAAAAACCAATGAGAAGACCGGTTATGTCATCACAGACATCGATACCAAATACAATCAGGAGTTGATTGACGAATTGAAAAACATACCGAATACCATCCGATTCAGAATTATTTATTAATACATCACACACCGTGGCAAAAGATAATAAAATATATTTCACTCCCGGACCTTCTGAGTTGTACCCAACGGTAGCAACATACATGGCAGAAGCCTTGGATCGTAAGATTCTTACCATTTCCCATAGAAGCAAAGCCTTCCAGGAAATTTATGCACACGCTACGCAAGGCTTGAAACAATTGCTCAACCTTCCGGACAATTATCAGATCTTGTTTTTAAGTTCTGCGACCGAAACGTGGGAACGTATCTTACAAAACTGTGTAACAAGCACCAGCTTTCATGCGGTAAATGGCTCCTTCTCTAAACGTTTTTATGAATTTTCTGGTGAATTAGGATTGACAGGCATCAAAGCAGAAGTTCCCTTCGGAGAAAGCTTTACAGCAAATAGCTTAACTATACCGGCAGAAGTAGAAGCCATCTGTTTGACGCATAACGAAACGAGTTCAGGAGCCTCCATGCCGGTCAGTGAAATCAATAAAGTTAGAGCGAAACATAAAGACGCATTGATCTTTGTCGATGCGGTGTCTTCTCTTCCCTTCCCTGAGTTTGATTACAGCAAAATTGATTCTGTATTTTTCTCTGTACAAAAATGTTTTGGATTACCTGCCGGATTGGGCGTATGGATCCTGAATGAGCGTTGCATTGAAAAAGCAAAAGCAAAAGCAGCAAAACATTCTACTGGTACTTACCATACCGTAGACTCTATGTTATCTAAAGCCATTGTCAATCAAACACCGGAAACACCCAATGTATTAAATATCTTCCTACTAAGTAAAGTGGTAGAAGACATGAACAAAATAGGCGCAAAAGTGTTACGTGAATCAACAGAACGTAAAGCCAAATTGATTTATGATTACTTAGAGACAAGTAGCAACTTTGAGATTTTCGTTCAAGACGAAACTCAACGTTCTAAAACAACGATTGTTGCCAACACAAAATTATCACCGTCAGAAGTCAATAAAACCCTTGCGCCTTTTGACATGGCAGTAGGCAGCGGCTACGGAAACTACAAAGAAAAACAAATACGCATCGCTAATTTTCCAGCACACAGCGAGGTGCACGTGGAAAAATTAGTATCCACCCTTAAAACCCAAATAGGCTAACATGCTACTTAACGAAGGAGATTTTTACAGCGAGAACTTTTCGTATTCCATGGAAGACGTAAAAACATTTGCAACCATTTCAGGTGATTTCAACCCGATTCACATAGATGAAGCGTATGCAGCAAACACAGTATTTAAAAAACCGATTGTACACGGCATCTTCGCGTTGAGTGTGTTTTCAAAAATGATTGGTATGACTTTCCCGGGAGAAGGTACCGTCTACATGGGACAAGACGTAAGTTTCAAACGTCCCGTATTTGTTGGCAAAGAATACATAGCTAAAGTAACCATCAGCATAGTAAACCGTGACAGGCACACCGCCACTATCGCCACTGAAATCCTGGATGCTGAAACTAAAAAAATATGTGTAGTAGGTATCGCATCGATCCTACACAAAGAGAAAATATAATCAACATACAGGAATGGGAAATAAAGAACGCTTACAACTCATTCTGATTTTCAAAGGAGCGCTCTTACGCAAGATGCTTCCTGGGCTAGTGATCGTCTCCGTGTTGACCTCTACCCTTGCCCTGATACATTTTAACAGTAAAGAACTTCAAAGCTTCAACCTTACCATCAGTGCGGCACTTCCGGGATACATGGGAGCTGCACTAGGTTTGCTCTTGGTATTTAGAAACTCTACTGCTTATGAAAAATGGTGGGAAGCTAGAAAAGAAGTAGGTTCCTTAGTCAATACCTGTAGAAACCTGGCTTTGTGTCTGAATGCATTCTTACCTTATGGACACAAAGTAAAAATGCACATGATTGAATTACTCACGTCTTATGTTTTTACTCTTAAAGATCATTTGCGCGATAAAAAATCCCTTTCACATATCAGTAACTTAAGCGACAAAGAAAAAATTCTGGTTTCTAAAGCCGAACACAAACCCAATATCATTGCCAACCTTATGATGGTGCATATTGAGACGTTGTGGAAAAACAAAGAGATTACCGATTTGCAACAATATTTGTTGATTGAAAAAATAAGTGGTTTGATTGACATCCAGGGCAAGTGTGAACGCATCAAGAATACACCTATACCGATGGCTTATGGTTTCCTGTTAAAGTTTTTCATTAACATCTACGTTATCATTCTTCCCTTCAGTTTGATCGACGACATTGGCTGGGGCTGCGTGCCGTTGGTAATGCTACTGTATTACATCCTGATGAGTATTGTAATTACCGCAGAAGAAATTGAAGAACCGTTTGGTACAGACCTGAACGACTTAAAACTGGATTTGATCTCTCATAATATTGGGAATAATATTCGGGAGATCATAGGACATGAATAAGGCGTACAGATCAATAGATGCTTGAACGTATTTATTGATCTGTAAATATTTTCATATTTATCCAATATTTTTATGGCTAAAAACTTACTATACTTTTTGATGCTGCTGTTTATTGCAAACAGCACATACGCAACTTTAGTAGTCAACACTACTGAATACCATTTTGATACATGGCCACAACAAGGACTCTTTGATTTGGATGATAATGGCATAATGGATATTCAGATTTTTACGCATTATATTTATACAACTTCTACTGTTAACATTAAATCTTACGGGCAGGCGTTACAATCCAATCAATTTGCCCCAATGGATTACGGACAACTAGTAAACGATCAAACTACTTATTTATCCGCAGGAGAACACCCTTTAGGCAATCCTATTGGAAGAAGTAATTGTATAGGGGATCCTTCTCCGGATTGTTCATGGCCAGCGTATCCTAATATTTCTAAGGCTTATGCAGGTATTAAATTCTACATCAATGGAAATATTCATTACGGATGGATCGAATTTCTAATAAGGAGCGGAGAACCCAATACACCACTTGAAAACTGGGAAGGTATTTCTAAAATCGTTTATGATGATGAACCCAATAAAGCCGTTACAGTGGGCATCATGACTGATGCTTCTGTCTCAGGTATAAATACTTTATTTAAGGTGTATCCGAACCCTGTAAAAGACTTACTCTATATTTCTGGAGATTTTCCAATAATCGATATTGATGTATATAATATAAATGGAGAAAAGATTTATTCCATTGAAAATGCTAATGCCACAACATCGACTATTCCTATGAATACCTGGTCAAAGGGTCTTTACTTCATTGTCATAAAAAGCGAAGAGAGAATAGAACGGAAACGAATTGAAAAAGATTAAAAAGGAAAGAGGTTCATTCTTGTAGAATGGACCTCTTTCCTTTTTAATCTTTTGTTACCCTATTATGCTGACAATAAATATTTTTTAATCGCTTCTGCAATCGTCGTAAACGTTTTCGACAACAACGCTTCATTCTCTTCCAACAACGTCACTCGGAAACCTCTCAGGTCCGAACAGAAAGAAGAAATAGGAACCACGCAGATACCTGCTGATCCTAACAAATAGTAAACGAAACGCTTATCCAGATCGACTCCATCTTTGCTCACCCACTCTTCTACCATCTTCTTCACTTCAGGATTAGCGATCGGTAACGTTTGCTTATTGTTGAGTGTTCCTGCTTTGAAAATGATGGTATTGTAGAAGGCACCGTATGTTTCGTTGAACTGCAATTCAGGTACAGCCGATAAAATACCCGCGATGATTTTACTGCGCTTTCCTATTTTCTCGTTCAACTCCAAACGGTATTGCTTGTAGTTGGGATGAGACATAATCAGTGGAATCGCTAACTGAGGCAATGTTGTAGAACATACTTCAATCATCTTTGCATTATCCAATGCGGAACAAAAACGTTCGAAGTCTTTATCGTTGCGCTTGTTGTAGAACTCCATCCAACCACACCGAGAGCCTGGCCATGGGAATTCTTTGGAAATACCTTTCATGGACAAACCAGGAACATCTTCAATGACCTCAGCCAAAGAATAAGCTCGAGCACCATTATAAGTAATGTTCAAATAAATCTCATCACTGATCAGAAACAAA
>JACMQM010000216.1 GCA_014376985.1 Cytophagaceae bacterium
CGCTCTGTTTCAAAAGCGACGGGGCCAAACACAAACCGTGCACCCGACGCTTCCGCATGCTGCATCATACCTTTCGCCCAGTTCTTCCCCGCGGTGCAATCTGCATCCGTAGTTAATATCCAGGGATGTGAAGCCTGAGATACACCATAAGCTATGGCTTGTTTTTTTCCAAACTTTCCGTCGCCCAAAGCCAACACACGCAATGAAAAAGGGAAAGAAGAAAAAGACTCTAACGTCGGTTCAAAAAGATCTTCTGAATGATCGTTGACCAAAATAACTTCCAGCAAAGCCGTCGGATAGTCTTGCTTTGACAAAGCCCTCAACAACTGATCAATCCGGTGTGCTTCGTTGCGGAAAGCAATCACGATGGTGATCCCTTGTGTGGGTATTGCAGCGGTCAAAGAAGTCACACGTATAGCATACCATCCACGAAGCAGGTAGATCATCCATGAAGTATAAATTAGCGCCATGAGGAGCAGTATGATCATTGTTGTTTCAGTCTATGGTTAATCCACACATTGCGCAAGGTCAATAACGAACCAACCAGTCCTGGTACCATGACATTGATAAACCAAAGCAGTAAACTTGCCGCCAATACTTGAATCATTGATGTATTCATATCCTTAAAGAATAACGTTACCGCCAATTCCCTCGGACCAAGATCAAGAAAGGAAGGAAAAAAAGACTTGAGCATAAAGGCGGAGGAAATTCCACTCAGTAAATCAATCGTGCTTTCTTTCACACCGAGAATAATAAGAATCAGATAAAACTGAAAGGTGAATACCAGGTAACGAAAGGCCGACACCATAAAGACAATCGGCTTCTCCATACCTTGCTGCGTCCAGGGATACAACAGATCGGTAAGAAAAGTATAAGAACCTCTAAGTTTACAGGTAAGCCACACGGCAATGCGTGTAGAGAAAAGAAAGAAAAACCAGAATGCCGATACAAACAAGATCAATCCTGTCAGTAACCATAAGTATTGCTTGTGCCAAAGAAATAATCCCAGCGTTAATCCTCCAAACAAAACGGTGGCATACAATTGCGCGATGCGTGCAATAGATAAAACACCTGCGCCTTTCCAACCCGAGCCGGTTGGTATGGCTTCTGCGCGTCCCATGTATTCGCCGATTCCTCCGGGCAATACCAGACTATAAGATAAACCGGTCAATGTGGTTTTATAAGAATGAAGGTAAGTGATCGAAAATCCAAAATGCCGCATGAGGTAATACCATTTGTAGGCTTCCAATCCCCAGTTGAGCGGCATGAGCAAGACTACCCAGAAGATCAGTTTACTATTCCTTAGTTGCAACAATTCCCAGAGTCCTTCCAACTCTATAGAATTTCGGCGGGCAATCTCCAAAATGACAATAAAGGGAATAAAAAAAGAAATAAGCTTCCAGTATCGGAAGAACTTAGGTTTACTTTCTTTTAGTAATGAGGCTAAGTGGTTAACTTGCATAAATGGGCAAAATTGTAAAAGCGGTCACCAAAGAACGAATCATACTGGGAATGGACCCTGGTACGACCATCATGGGCTATGGAGTGATCCTGATTAAAAACAAAGAAATCAAATTGCTCCAGTACGGCGTCATCAAGCTCAGCAAATACCCTAACCACGCAATTAAATTAAGCAAAATATTTGAACGAGTACAACAGTTGATCGAAGAATATATGCCCGATGAAGTAGCCATCGAAGCACCCTTCTTCGGACAAAACGTACAGTCCATGCTCAAGCTAGGCAGAGCGCAGGGTGTAGCCATGGCGGCAGCGCTTTCACGCGATGTACCCATTGTAGAATATGCCCCCAAGAAAGTGAAGATGGCAGTGACCGGCAATGGAAATGCTTCAAAAGAACAAGTAGCGGCGATGGTAGAACGGTTGGTCAATCAAAAACTCGATGCGGAGTTTTTTGATGCAACAGATGCTTTGGCTGTTGCCTTATGCCATTATTTTAAGAACGGGGAATCAGAAAAAGCATCCAAAGGTTGGGGACAATTTTTAAAAGATAACCCAAACAGGGTCAAGTAAACATGCAAGTACACGGACACAGAGGATGCAGAGGGCTGATGCCTGAAAATACATTGGAAGCTTTTCAACTGGCACTTGAATTGGGTGTGGATACACTGGAACTGGATGTCTGCATCAGCAAAGACAGACAAGTGGTGGTGTCGCACGAACCCTGGTTCAATCACTTGTTTTGCAAACAACCTTATGGGATCCCCATTGACAAACGTCACGAACAATCCTTAAATCTCTACCGCATGAATTATGCGGAGATCCAGCGCTTTGACTGTGGCACGAAACCTCATCCCCTTTTTCCTGAACAAAAGAAAATTCTAACACGCAAACCCTTGCTGCAAGAGGTGATTACCTTAGCGGAAACCTTTTCCAAACGCAATATTCAATACAATATAGAAATCAAATACATTAAAGCAGGCGCTGAAGTATTTCATCCGGATGCCGCTACTTTTTCTGATTTGCTGATCGATGTATTGGAATCGAACCAAGTGCAAAAGCGCACCATGATTCAATGCTTTGATACCGATGTATTGAATTATGTACACCGCGTTCGCCCACAACAAATACTCTCCTATTTGGTAGAAGAAGAAGGAAGCATCACCACGCACCTGAAAAGACTGGGCTTCATGCCGCAGGTCTATAGTCCTGATTATACTTTTTTAACGGCAGCGGAAATAGAATCGGCGCATAAGCTGAACATACAAGTCATTCCATGGACGGTGAACGAAGAAGAAGACTTATTGAAAATGATCAAGCTGAAAGTAGACGGCATCATCAGTGATTATCCTGATCGGTTGATTGAATTATTAAAAAAAACAGAATGAGTGATTTAGTTTGCCTCCACATATCTGCTGGCGCAAGATTTTATCTTGTGCCTTTTGTATTGTAGCGCATTTGCGCGCACCTATTCGTTATTTACAGCCCTCATTTTCGAACATTCCCCGAGCAAATGCTCTATGTCATTTTAGGCACAAGATGAAATCTTGCGCCAGCAGAATTACTAAACTAAAAGCTCATCGCTTGTTATAAGCAATGAGCTTTTAGTTTTATTTGAAGAAAAGTCCCCTTCAGGGGATTTAGGGGCCAGACAGATGGAACAATAGAAAAAGTGTCTACACTTTGCTCTACGCTCTTCTCTTCCCTTGTACTTTTTTTAACATTTCCCCACTTTTCCCGATTACCTTTTCCCTTTCAAATGAATATACTTTTGGATAATAAGTTCGCCATTTCACTTTTTCAGATGGCTCTCACACATTTTTCGGGTACCTCGGCGCAAGCTTGGGTACCCTCTTTATTTACTCCAATCGAAGGTTTTGAACATGTGCTAAAAACACCGCTTCTTCCTGTTTGATCCAATTCTCATCCTGCGACAAACAATCGGCCATGATAGCAATCAATTTCTTATAATTGGGTTTCAACTCCACTAACCTGAAATAAAAATCTGTTGTGCGTCGAATGTAGACATCATCTGGTTTTAATGCTTGTTCTACCGCTACCGCATACACAATTTGCAAGGTGAAAGAAAGCGGGGCCTGGTATTTTTGTACGTAATAATTAGCCTTCGGTATGTAAGCCAAAAAAGCATCGGCATGATCTCCGTAACGTCTCACTAATAACTCTGCTTCATAACGTAGAATATTCAGAGCCGACATCACCTCCAATGTTTTCGTAGAAACGAAATAGGCAAATGCTTCATCGCTTGGAAATCCTCCACCCCAAAGCGAAAGATTTCTGGTGTTGCTGCGTACTGTATGTTGCAATTGTTTACATACCTCATCCACCGCTCGTTGCGCCATTTTGCGATAACCTGTCAGTTTACCTCCTGTGATGGTAATCAATCCACTTTTACTCGTATACAATTCATCTTTGCGTGAAATCTTTCCTTCTGCTTTCCCTTGCTCCATCACTAAAGGGCGTACACCGGACCATGCCGAATGAATTTGAGCCAAGGAAATATTATTTACTTGAAATTTTTCTCTGACACAGGAAAGCAAGTACTCCATTTCCTTCACCGGTATTTCCGGATCTTCTAAGGAACCTTTGTAAAATACATCCGTCGTTCCCACATACACCATCTCTTCTCTTGGAATGGCAAACACCATACGTCCATCAGGTGCATCAAAATATACCGCTTGCTTTAAAGGAAAATCAAATGAACTCAAGACGATATGAATGCCTCTTGAACCGGCCAGTTTAGGTTGGTGAGCAATAGTTTTATCTAAGGTAGAAATACGATCCACCCAAGGCCCTGCGGCATTCACTACGCAGCGCGCTTTCAAGGAATAAGACTGGGCAGTCACTTCGTCTTTCACCACCACACCTTTGATCTGTTTACCGTCGTTGCTGTAAGTAAAAGCTTCTACCGTTGCATAATTCAATAAGGTAGCACCTTTTTGCCTGGCGGTAAGCGCCAAGGACAACGTAAGACGAGCATCGTCGGTACGGTATTCAAAATATTTGGCAGAGCCTTTTAAACCCTTTGTCTGAAGCAAAGGCAATTGTAACAACGTGTCCTCTACACTGAGCATCACACGGCGTTCGGATGATTCTACTCCGGCTAACCATTCATATACCCAAAGTGCTATTGCTGTAGTTGTCCAACCCAGTTCTCCTCCTTTATATACAGGAAGAAACATCGGATCACGATGCACGAGATGACGGGCATTGCGCTGCAAAATCGCACGCTCTTGTCCAACTTCGCGAACAAGCGCGAACTCCATATTTTTAAGGTAACGTAAACCGCCGTGAATCAATTTGGTCGAACGACCGGAAGTACCAGACGCGAAGTCTGCTTTCTCTACCACTAATGTTTTTAATCCTCTGGAAACAGCATCCAACGCTGCTCCGCAACCTGTCGCTCCTCCGCCTATGATGATAATATCCCACTCCTGCTCTATTGCTTTGACAAAAGACTGTTCTCTGGATAAAAGGGAATCGATCATAATGTAGTTGTTAGTGATGAGTCGTTAGGGGTTAGTATCAAACGACTAACGACTATAGCTTTTACGAACAATATAATAATTGGTTGATCCAGAATATTCTGTATTAGATATTTACTTCAGTTAATTCATAAAAGTCGATTAAACCATTCGTACAAAAAACACGCTTGGGTGCGTTAGCTACTAGTGTATCTAACAACTACTAAAGACTAACGACTAAGGACTTAACAAGCAAAGTAATAATTGGTTGATCCGGGGCATTGGTATAGAGTATAATTTTCTTTTCCTCTTGTCCCGAAAGTCCTCTGGGGTCAAAGGTAAAGTAAAGCGTAACACTTTCTCCAGCAGCTACCGGAGCTGCTTTATCAAATGTAAGACAACTGCAGCTGGTCTCTATTTTACGAATGATTAAGGGTGAGGCACCAATGTTCTTTAGGGTAAAACTACCTTGCGCCGGTTTGTCAGAAGGAATTTCTTTCAGGTCCGCTTCGTTTAATAAAAGTTGAACCATCGGTCTGGTAGCCGACACCACCGGTACAGGAATGACCTTGCCGATGAGGTAGACAATAATTTCTTTGGGATTATTACCATCTGCATACAACTCAACCATATCGGTATAGCTGCCAAGTTTACCGGCCGTAGAAAAATCAATGCTAAAGGTAACGGTTACTTCCTGCCCACTGAGTAATTTATCGGGAAGACCTTTTATCATTACATAATCAGGCTTCTTAAATTTGGAAGCCACAAAGCGTAACGTTTCCTTTCCGGTATTTTTAATCTTGATGGTCTTTTCCAGTTTGGTATTTTCCGAAACATGGCCTACGCGAATGTAATCGGAAGAAAGCACAACAGCACCGTAAGTGGTTTCGTTGCTGTTCTGATCCCATACTTTTACGGAAGGTTCTATGTACGATTTGATGTACAAATCATGTACAACAGAATCAGGGGAAGTCCTTAAGGTGATTTTACGAACAAAAGGTCCCGGGCGATTCTTAGGGTTTACACGAATGGTCAGTTTGCCTTTAGTGCCAGGAGCCAACGTATCCTTAGGGTAACTAACGATGGTGCATCCTCCATGGGTATCAATCTCTTTGATGAACACAGCAGAATCGGAACTATTGCTCCATTTGAAATCCACCACTACATTTCCTGTATCTTCAGGCATATAGCCCAGGTCGATCTCCTTTTCTTCAAACGAAAGGGATTGTCCATGCGCAGCATTAACCGTCAATAGACAAGTCATGGAAAAGAATAAGAGACGAGCAGAAGCGGCAATAGCTTTAGACATGATATTTATGGAGTTTTATAAAGTATTTGAGGGAAACCATAGTTACAACGAACGAAGATATTATTTTTGTTGCTGAAGCACTAAGATTATTATCGAATACTATACACATGGCCAGAATATTGACAGGAATACAAAGCAGCGGTAAAACACACCTTGGCAACATCTTAGGTGCCATACAACCGGCTATAGAGTTATCCAAGCAGCCAGGCAATGAATCACTCTTTTTCATTGCTGACCTGCATACCCTGACCAGCCTGAAAGACGGGGAAGCCAGAAGAAACAATACTTATGCTGCCGCCGCCGCCTGGTTGGCTTGTGGTTTCGATACCGATAAAAATATTTTCTACCGCCAATCCGATGTGAGTGAAGTATGTGAACTGGCCTGGATACTGAATTGCCTGACTCCTTTCCCGATGTTGGCAAATGCTCACTCTTTCAAAGATAAATCAGAAAAACTATCCGATGTCAATGCAGGTCTGTTCACCTACCCTGTATTGATGGCAGCAGATATTCTACTGTACAACGCAGAACAAGTGCCCGTAGGCAAAGACCAGATTCAACACCTTGAAATTACTCGTGACATTGCCGCTGCTTTTAATAAGCAATACGGTGAAACCTTTGTTATGCCCACTGCTAAAGTAAGCGAATCGATGATGATCATTCCTGGAACAGATGGTCAGAAGATGAGTAAATCATATAATAACATCCTTGATATTTTTTTACCGGAAAAAGAATTACGCAAGCAAGTCATGTCCATTGTGACAGACAGTACACCAATGGAAGCGCCAAAGAATCCTGAGACAGACAATGTCTTTAAGATTTATCAATTGGTTGCCAATGCGGAACAAACGGAGCAATTGAGACAAAAGTATTTAGCAGGAAATTTCGGCTATGGTCATGCCAAACAGGAATTGTATGAATTGCTATTGACAACCTTTACCAAAGAACGCGAAGCATACAATCACTTCATCGGCGACAAAAAATTGCTTGATCAAAAACTCATGGAAGGTGCGCAGAAAGCGAAAGCGATTGGCTTGCCGGTATTGAAAAAAGTTAGAAGTAGGATTGGGTATTAATGTGAATGGTGAAGAGTGAGTAGTGAAGAGTATTAACTGCTCACTATTCAATCTTCACTACTCACCTATTTATCTTCCCAAAGAATATCCTTCTTCATTCCACCAACCAGCAACTCTATGCGTGTTGGACTTGGAACAAATACCAAACGTGTTTCTTTGTTTGGGTAGAGTTCAGTTTCAATCAAGACACCTTCTCCATGCTCTACTTGATAGTGAGCAGAACCATCGTCATTATCACCTGTTTTGGTATAACGCTGTCCTACATACGCAATAGGTAATAATGTATCGTTATCAGAACGGATTTTTTCGTGTGCATCAGAAATAACATCCTCCAGCATTTCCCCATACTTCTCCAGGAAGTCGTCTTCAAGATCGTGTAATTGTTCCTCAATCTCGTCGTAATTCTTATTGTCGTATGTCAGTGTACTGAGTTTTGTTTTCATTTCCACTAATTCTAACAGATCGGCATTAAGAGTTTTGTTCATACTCAATAAAATTTTATAGTGGTTACAGGTTATATTTTCTTAAAATTAAAAAATGAATTGTTATTTTACAGCAAAATATAGCATAATTGTACAGCAAGTTATAGACATCACCCTTAAAAAAGAATATACATGGTTAATACAGCTCATCTTTCCAAAGTAGACGACGCCATTCTGGACAAAATAAAACAGTGGTTGGGACCAGAAACAGACGATATTACTCGTGAAACGCTAAAGTCTTTGATCGAAGCCGGTAAAGAGGAAGAGCTGATTGATTCTTTTTATAAAGACCTTGAATTTGGGACCGGAGGATTACGAGGCATTATGGGCGTTGGTACCAACCGCATTAATAAGTTCACTATTGCCATGGCTACCCAGGGGCTGAGCAATTACCTTCTAAAGCATTATAAAACAGAGCCGATCAGTGTCGCCATTGCACACGATAGCCGCAACAATAGTGACGTATTTGCCAAAGTCACCGCGGAAGTTTTCGCTGCCAATGGCATCAAAGTGTATTTCTTTAAGGCCCTAAGACCTACCCCCGAATTATCATTCGCTATCCGTACACTCGGTTGCAAAAGTGGTGTGGTATTGACCGCCTCTCACAACCCGAAGGAATACAACGGTTATAAAGCGTACTGGGAAGATGGCGCTCAGGTGATCGCTCCTCACGATAAAAACATCATCGATGAAGTTCAAAAAATAAAGAGCCTTGCGGATATCAAATTCAAATACGAGGCTTCCATGATCGAAGAGATCGGAGAAGAGATCGATGAATTGTACCTAAAATCCTTGGAGAACCTTTCGGTAAGTCGCGATGCCATTGCCAGACAGCATGACCTTAAAATTGTATTCACACCGATACACGGTACAGGTGTAGTGTTAGTAGAACCTATTTTAAAACGTTACGGCTTTACCAACATTACCGTAGTAAAAGAACAGGCAGAACCGGCGGGTAACGGAAATTTCCCTACGGTAATTTATCCGAATCCTGAAGAAGCCGAAGCCTTAAAACTGGCCATGGCCAAAGCAAATGAGATTGGCGCTGATTTAGTATTAGCCACCGATCCAGATGCCGACCGCGTGGGTATTGCCATCCGTAACAATAAAGGAGAATTGCAATTGTTGAACGGCAACCAAACCGGTAGTTTATTGATTCATTATTTATTGAAGGCCTGGAAAGAAAAAGGACAGTTTAAAGGCAATGAGTTTGTGGTGAAAACCATTGTAACGACAGACCTGATCCCTAAGATTGCAGCACACTATGGCGTAAAATCATATGAAACACTCACCGGTTTCAAATACATTGCTGCATTGATTAAAAAACTAGAAGGCAAAGAACAATTTATTGGCGGCGGAGAAGAGAGTTACGGTTACTTAATCGGCGACAAAGTTCGTGATAAAGATGCCATCGCATCCTGCGCCATCATTGCTGAAATGGCGGCTTACGCGAAAGATAAGGGAAGCAGTTTGTATGATACCTTATTAGATACTTATGTACAATTCGGGTACTACAAAGAGAACTTGATTTCCTTAACGAAGAAAGGGAAAACAGGCGCGGAAGAAATTCAGCAGATGATGAAAGACCTGCGCGAAACACCTCCCGCTAACCTTGCCGGTTCTAAAGTCATTCGTGTAAAAGATTATAATGCGAGTTCTTGGGTCAATCCGCAAAACGGTGAAAAAGGAACATTGGACTTTCCGAAAGAGAACGTTCTGCAATTCCTGACTGAAGATGGCAGTTTGATTTCTGCCAGACCTTCCGGGACCGAGCCAAAAATCAAATTTTATTTCAGTGTAAATGAACCGCTTAAAGACAAATCTCAATTTGAGGCGGTTTCTAAGCAACTTGACGAGAAAATTGAGCGTTTAGTAACTGAACTGAACATTAAATGAACAGGCCATGAATACACAACAAGCTCCCTCCGTTAAATCGATGAACATCGTTTGGATCGCCATGATCGGGGGACTTGTGTCCTTTGGATTAGTGACTTATGTGGCTTTGATCCCTATTCAATCGCCTTTGCAAGGAATTGATCCCTTGGTATTTTACGTTCTTGCCGTAGTATTGGCATTGGGTGGTATGATGGGATCAACAATCTTGTACAAAATACAAGTTCGGGCAGCAAGTCAGGTCAACAGTCCGAGCAAAGAACGTTTGATGTCCTTTTACATGTCTGCCTTTATTTTAAAAATGGCTCTTTTAGAAGGTCCTGGGCTTTTTTCAGTCATTGCCGGCCTTTTAACACATCAAGTGCTTTTCCTTTCCATTACTGCTGGCATCTTATTATTGATGATCATTGCCAAACCTACAGAGCTTCAATTCAGACAAGACTTCCTCGACGGAAAAGCGGGGTAACCATATTTACGCTTTAGACCATCAGTATCATTTCATCATTCTAATCATTTGCCTGATAGATAAGAAGCTGAATGGAAGAAAATACTTATAATAGATCAGCTGGTTATTTTTTCCACTTTCTCAAAAAAATACAAGTTTCATCGTATTTCCCCTGCGTAAATTCACTATTTTTGTGGCTCATTTTCACACAGTAGTACGCATAGAATACGGAGCAAAATGGATAACAAATATTTCATCATCGATTTCGATAGCACATTTACTCAAGTTGAAGCCTTGGAC
>JACMQM010000217.1 GCA_014376985.1 Cytophagaceae bacterium
AATCAAGAGAACGGAGAACTGAATGCTGCTTCAGGTATAGAGTGGAAAGCCCACAGCGAGCCTAGAGCTCAAGCTATGCTCTAACTCCGATCCGAGCGAGTACTTGCAATGATAGCCCGGTCGGCACACGCCCTGATTTACTATCTTAGTAGTGTCAACAGAATAATAAAACTGTTTCTACCGTTACTCAACTTTCCACATTGAGCAATAAATTCTATTTTAAGTGTGATTTTTCTACATCATATTTTAGGTGCTATTATAATAATATTGATAAACAAATACTTCTCATTTTTCATATGTTTCGTTTTATACCCAATTACAATAAAACTATAAAACATATGCTACGTTGGTCTCTCATTTTCTTAGTCATCGCAACTTATTCCTGCGGTTTTGGTCTCACTCAGATCGCTGCAGCAGCGGCTGGTAAAACCTATTTTATTTAGTTCGTCTTTATCGTTTTATTTTTACTTGCGATCATCTGAGCCACTTCTTTATTTAAGAAATAGCTTGGTTCAATTGGTCTTTTGTATCACACATTAAACTTGTCAATTATGTCAACTCATGAAGCCTCCCACAGCTGGATTAAGGGACGTGAAATTACTATCCTTGCCGCAGATGGTGTCAATGAAGAGCATTTATTTATCACTAAAAATGCACTTGAAAATGAAGGTGCTATTTTAAAAGTCATTTCTCCTAAACTAGTTGATATTACAGGAAATAGCGGCACGAAAATACTTGTAGACCATTCTAGTTTTTAGCGAACATGTCTATGATCTTCTATGCCTTTTATGTACCCGCTGGTGCGAATAGTATAGAAGCATTGAGCAAAGAGAAAAATACACTGGAATTTATATTTGAAACAGATAAAGCGTATAAAGCAATTGCTACGGATGAAGATGGTGTGCAATTACTCATGACTTCTTGCATGAAGGACTGGTTGTCTCCCCGTATCCTATGACAACCTCATGGAACAAGGTATTGTTATTCATACCAGTAAGGAACCATCCGTACATAATTTCATCTAGGCTATAGAACGACATAGATTCAGAGATCGTTTGCAAACTCACACACCGTCTAATGAATAGAAAATAAATAAAAAGCCACACTTACAATTGTATGCGTGGCTTTTTATAAGGGCTGCAAAAAAAAACTATTTGTTTTTAGCCACTGTTTTTCCTTCGTCTATTTTAATATCGATGGTTAATCCTTCCATCTTTTGTAAATCAGATTCACTGAAAGCATTTCTCCATAGTATTTCCATGTTAGCAAACTGCATATCTGCTACCTTCCCAGGTACTGTGAATAATGTTTCGAACTTATCTGAATCACCTGGAGCTAGTAAGAACGCTTCTTGATTTTTTGCATTGGCAAACTCCTGACCATTATCAATTTTTACACCGATTTTGTTAGGGTTAACAAGACCATAACCTTTGCCTGTGTATGTTACTTTAAATACAGCTTTTGTCTCTTTCGTTTCTTTACTGATTTTCAAAAGCTCAATTTTAAAGTTACCCGCTGTTACATCATTCACACTAGCCGGCAATTTAAAACTAGGTACATCGATACTTGGTGCGTCTGCTTTGATTTTATATAGACCAGCTAATACATATTGGAATTCATCTGCATGAAGATTTTTGCCATTTCCTTTCACATCCAATACTCTACCGCCTTTGTCTAAAGGCTGAAGCAATAACATTCTATCATTGGGTGAAAAATCACTGCCGGAAATTTTAAGTAAACTTTCCTTCGGTTTGTAGACAATATAATCTGATGTTTTATTCGTCAGTTTGATTTTGAATTTAGAAAATTCTATTCTAGATACAGCATCTTTAATTTCTACATTGACATCATTGGTTTCTGTAGTCACATCAGCATAAAAGATCGTATGTTCAGGATCTGTTTTAGCCTTTTGGGCAAACGTATTGAATTGCAATGTGCCTAATAAACATGCCATTAAAATAAATCTCATTTTTTTCATAATTTTAGTGTTTGTAGTAATTCTTAAATTGAATGATAGTTGCTCGTGTAAGACTTTAGCATATAAGAATGGATTAAGCCTTGTTTTAAATTTAATCATTCTGATTACTATTCAAATAGCTGATCATTTTATTATGTCAGCTTATTGGAAATGTCTAACTTTACCAGACAGTTTTTCCCTCAACAAGTGATCAATTCCAAAAAACTATATAAAAACTTAGTCGAAGCAGTACTGATGGCTCTGCAGGAGATTGTAGAACAGAATAAGTATGCCGATAAAGTACTCGAAAGGGTATTAAAGTCTAATCCCAAGTGGGGAGCGAGAGATCGTGCCTTTATAGCGGAGACGGTGTATGATATCGTTCGTCATCAACGCTTGTTGATGGTACTTACACAAGAGCTTACGGGCTTCGCGAGTATACAAGAGTGGGTGGGTTTATACTTGTTGCAACAAGGGTACGAGATACCGAATTGGGCAATCTTTGAACATATCCATTCATTAGACTTTCAAGAAGTCAATTCTAAAATAGAAACAATTAATTCTCCTGCTATTTTACAGTCGTATCCTGACTGGCTATATACGCGGTTAGAGAGTGAATTGGGGAAATCTCGCTGGGAAAAGGAAGCAGAATTTTTAAACCAACCCGCAGATGTTTTCTTACGTGTCAATACACTTAAGGTGAACCCTAATAAATTGGTAGCGCTACTTGCAGAAGAAGGAATTCATGCTGAAACGGTAAAACCATTGCCTTATACATTGCGCTTATTGAAGCGTCAAAATGTATTTAGATCTTCGTATTTTAAACAAGGTTATTTTGAAGTGCAGGATTGGTCTTCACAGCAAGTAGTACCTCTCTTGAATCCTGAGCCAGGCATGCGTATCATAGATGCTTGTGCAGGAGCAGGAGGTAAAACATTACACATGGCTGCTCTGATGAAGAATAAAGGCAAGATCATCGCCATGGATACGGAAGGATGGAAGTTGAAGATTCTCATGGAGCGTGCAAACCGCGCAGGTATCACCATCATAGAACCGCGTGTGATCGATTCTTCAAAAACAATCAAGAGGCTTTACGACTCTGCAGACGGACTTCTTACCGATGTACCATGCTCCGGCCTGGGTGTACTAAGACGTAATCCGGATACCAAATGGAAAATTAACGAGGAAGCCATCGAAAGAACACGGTTGATTCAGCAGGATATTTTGCAAAATTATAATCAGGTGGTACGCAAGGGCGGTGCTTTTGTATATGCAACATGCAGTATTTTACCTGCCGAGAACGAGAATCAGGTCAATGCATTTATCGATCAAAGTGACGCATACGACTTGGTAAGTACAAAGACTATCTATCCTTCAGACTCAGGAGCAGATGGTTTCTTTATGGCACTAATGAAACATCAAGATTGATTTTAATTGTTTTTTAATCTCTAGACATACATTTTATTGAAAAAATGTATAATTTTAGACATAACTAACCTGATTGTTAATGAAAAAGCTATTGTTTATTCTTGTCTATTGCTGTTCTACCGCTCTGGTAATGGGGCAAAAGAAAGAGATCAAAGAGGCATTGAGTAAAGCA
>JACMQM010000027.1 GCA_014376985.1 Cytophagaceae bacterium
ATGGTTCCACCTACTCGCTGTGTAGGGCTGTCTGCCTGTTTGAAGGAAGGATATTGTTGTTCCAGAGCTTCCAACTCTTTCAATAAAAAGTCAAACTCCTGATCGCTGATCGGTGATTGACTTTCCTGATAATAAAGATAGTTGTATTGGTTCAGTTGTTCCGTTAAGGAAACAATACGTGCTTTGGCTTGTTCTGTGCTCATTGATTATAATAATGTGAGTAAAGTTAAGGATTTTGAACACTGTAAAAAAACAATGAAAGCAATGCTTTGTGGACAACTGTAAGTATCTGTAGTATAGTTTATTGTAATTATTTTTGTGTTTTTAAACATAATTACGATTGAACTGTTTTATATTATAAAGCAATTGCGATGACAATTTTTCATGGAAATATGGAATTTATGAAATCCAATGTTTCACCAAAGGTCGTAAATATGCTCATGGTACAAGTTTTTAAATACATCCTGCTGGTCGTATTGATCTTTATGATCTATATCGTCACTAGTACTTCCCTGGAATCTAATCTTTATAAAGAGTGGGATTACCTGGCTTCCATACCTTGGATGCGCGCTACTTTGTGGGATTTTTACGCCAACATATTGGTGATTTATTTATGGGTGATTTATAAAGAGAAAAAGGTATTTTTGATGGTACTTTGGGCGGTATTATTCTTCTGTTTAGGAAGTATAGGTTCTATCGCTTATGTGCTGATTCAATTGTTCCGTGCCAAACCAACAGATGGGATTAAAGAAGTATTGATGAAATCTAAACGTGACATATAATGTTGATGACTTTGTATCTTTTCTTACTTTCATTCTTCGTCATTTCTCTTTTGATGTTTGGCGTATGGCTGTTGCAGTTAAAAAATAAAAATGCTGGAATCGTTGATATCGTATGGGCGATAAGCTTTATGGTGTCTGCTTTTGTCTATATTTTTTTTACAGACGGCTACGAAATGAGACAATACATTGTATTGGCATTAATTAGTGCATGGTGTCTGCGTTTAGGCATTCATTTGTTTGTTCGCAATTGGGGAAAAGAAGAAGACCTGCGCTATACTCAATTGCGTAAAGAGTGGGGTGCAAATGCGAATAGAAATCTATTGTTGTTTTTCGAGTTTCAAGCCATCACGGCTGCCGCGCTCTCTGTGCCTCTGATCTGGATACTAAACAATCCTTCACTTGAATTTTCCGTTATTGAATTAATAGGTTATGGATTGATCCTCATTGCCATCATTGGTGAGGGAATCGCTGATTATCAATTGCAGCAGTATAAAAAAAGGGCAATTAAAAGTGGTATCTGCGACGTCGGTTTGTGGAATTATTCAAGACATCCCAATTACTTCTTTGAATGGCTGGTATGGGTAGCGATCTTTCTCCTTGCTCTGCCGGTGCAGTATGGATGGATCAGTATATATTGTCCAATACTCATGTGGCACTTTCTGAATAATGTAACGGGTGTTAAGATTACAGAAGAACATATGGTCAAGACGAGAGGAGAGAAGTATATCCGTTACCAGCATTCTACTTCATCCTTTATCCCCTGGTTTAAAATGAGAGATCTGAAATCTGAAATCTGATATGCTTATTAAGATTTCTGATTTCTGAAAAATACTTATACTAAAGAAATATTACCGTCATGTGGTACACAAGTTTATTAGAAAAAGATTTAATTCCTGATTTTTTGATTCGTAAAGGCATCAGAGATCTGTTGAAGCAACGCATCAAAGATGAAACAAATCCTGATCTGGAAGTGCAGCAGCAACATTTTATGGACTTATTGAAAACATTCCAGAGTTCCGCTATTGCTGTAGAAACTAAGGCTGCCAACGAACAACACTATGAAGTACCAACAGAATTTTATCTGAATGTATTGGGTAAAAATTTGAAGTACAGCAGTGGCTATTGGACAAATGGAAATACAGATTTTGATCGTTCGGAAGATGATATGTTGGAATTGACTTGCCAACGTGCCGAACTGAAAGACGGAATGGAAATCTTGGAATTGGGTTGTGGCTGGGGTTCATTGACTTTGTTTATGGCAAAGAAATTTCCAAACGCTAATATATTGGCCGTTTCCAATTCTGCTACTCAACGCGCACACATCGAAGAAACAGCCCGACAAAGGGGATTAAGTAATGTGAAGATCATCACAGCTGATATCAATGTATTTACGACAGACCGTCGTTTTGACAGGATTGTATCGGTGGAGATGTTCGAACACATGCGAAACCATGCGCAATTGTTTGAGAAAATTTCAGGGTTCTTAAATGATGGAGCGAAGATGTTCATTCATATTTTCACACATAAAGAATTGACTTATTTGTTCGAAGTGAAAGACGATACGGACTGGATGTCTAAGTATTTCTTCACTGGTGGAATGATGCCTTCCGATCATTACTTGTTGTATTTCCAAGAGCATTTTAAGATTCAGAATCATTGGAGAGTCAATGGTACACATTACTCTAAAACTTCCGAAGCCTGGTTAAGCAAAATGGATCAACATAAGGATATTATTATGCCTTTGTTTGAAAAGACTTATGGAAAGGATCAAGCAGTGAAATGGTGGGTATACTGGAGAATCTTTTTTATGTCATGCGCCGAGTTATGGGGTTATGATAAGGGTAATGAGTGGTTTGTGAGTCATTATTTGTTTGAGAAAAGGTAAATCCGGCCACTGAAGCGCGTTCGTATATGTAAGAAAGCTACTGATATGAATACGCGCCATTATACTCTTCTTATACTGATCTGCTCCTTTCTTTTTGTGTTCGCAAAATTGAATGTGAGAGAAGAATACGTTACCTATAAAGGAATAGCACGAGACTTGAATTCTAATAAATTTTATTATTCAGAAGAACATAAAGAAAAGCTGGAGAATCATGTTTTGCAACAAACATTGATTCAATACAAAGACTCAGCAGGTACTTTAATGGCAAAAAAGTTTGTTGATTACTCAGGCAACAAAGTAACTCCTGCATTTGAGCAAAATGATTTTAGAGATGGGTATACGGAAGGCGTTTCATTTGCGGGGAATAAATTGATTTTAAAATTCCGCAAGAATAAAAAAGAATCTCTGAGAACCAAGTCTATTAGTATTCCTGAGAACTTAGTAGTAGATGGGGGTTTTAATTATTATATCAAAGGTAATTGGACAGAATTAGCAGCAGGCAAAAGAAAAGTGTTTAACTTCGCTGTGCCTTCTCAACTGGATTATTTTGCTTTTAGGCTGTATAAAGACTCTCAGAATAATGATGAGATTGTTTTTAAACTGGAACCTGATAATTACATTTTGAGAAAATTGGTAGATCCGATACGAGTCACTTACAAAGTAACTACCAAACGCATCATCAAATATGAAGGCTTGTCAAACATTAACGATAAGAAAGGGAAGAGCTACCTGGTAAAAATCATGTATCCGAAAGTAGGCCCTTAAGTTGAACGAAAGAATTATGAATATAGCAATTATAGGTACAGGCATTGCCGGAATGGGATGCGGACATTTTTTACACAAGAAATACAATCTCACCTTTTACGAACAGAATAATTACGTAGGCGGTCATACCAACACAGCGTATGTAGAAGGCGACAAGCCTGTAGATACTGGGTTTATTGTATTTAACGACATTACTTATCCCAATCTTGTGCGCTTGTTTAAAAAACTACATGTAGAAGTATACAATACAGATATGTCGTTTAGCGTGCAACATGTACCGAGTAATATTGAGTATTGCGGTTCCAGTTTGAATTTGATTTTTGCTCAGCGTAAAAACATCTTCAATCCAAAATTCATTAAGTTCATATTAGAAATTGGTCGCTTCAATAAGGAGTGTACAAAGATTTTGGATAATCCTGTTTATGAAAAATATTCCATGGCTGACTTTGTAAGAGAAGAAGGTTATAGTGAAGATTTTTTATACAAATACCTGGCGCCAATGAGCTCCGCTCTTTGGTCTACACCTACAGATATTACGATTAAATTTCCTGCCGTGGCATTGGTGAGATTTTTTAAGAACCACGGTTTATTAGGTTTGTCTACGCAATACCAGTGGAAAACTGTACGCAACGGTAGTTGGGCTTACCGTGACAAACTGATTGCACCGTTCAAGGATAAAATCAAAACGAATGCCAGGGTGAAGAAAGTCGTAAGGGTAGGCGATAAGGTGAAAGTTTACGATGAGCAAGGAGGCGAAACAGAATTCGATAAAGTGATTTTCGCTTGTCACGCGGATCAGGCGCTGGCCTTATTAGGAGATGCAAGCCATCTGGAAAAATCATTGTTGAGTCCGTTTGGATACCAAAGAAATATCGCTACGCTGCATACGGATGCTTCTCTGATGCCTAAGATCAAAAAAACCTGGTCTGCCTGGAACTACCGCATTGAAAACGTCAACAATGAATTGGTGGCGCACACGATTTATTACATGAATAAGCTTCAGGATATTTCGAAGAAGAACGACTATTTTCTATCAATTAATCAACCGAACACGGTTAATCCTTCGAAGATTTTAAAAACGATTGAATACGAACATCCCATCTTTACACCGGAAGCCTATAAGGCGCAGGGCGAATTGCATAAATTGAATGAAAATGGTCACGTATATTTCTGTGGAAGCTACTTTAAATATGGATTCCATGAAGATGCTTTTACATCAGCAGTCAATTTATGTACGAAACTGACCGGTAGAGATGCCTGGGAAGAGTAGTACGTGAGAGTTAAGAGACACGAATTATAAGTAAGCTAAATCCGGTATTACTTCTATTTTCGTAAATATTGAAAAGGAAATCAGCTATGAATTCTTGTATCTATAAATGTTCCGTAATGCACCATAGACTTGTTCCCAAAAAGAACAAATTCAACTATGATGTGTTTATGTTCTACATAGATCTGGATGAACTGAGTTTACTCTCCAAGAAGAACTGGTTATTTGGCTGGAACAGGTTGAATCTA
>JACMQM010000218.1 GCA_014376985.1 Cytophagaceae bacterium
TGTTAGAGTTGAAAGTTGGAGAAGTACGCTGGTTAAAATTGCAGAAGAGTGTAGAAGAAATCTTGTAATTTAATTATATTTCATCATGAGGCTATCATTCATTGCATTGTTCATTTTCATTTCAAGTCTATCTTATGCGCAAAAGAGACCTTCTTTGTGCAGAGAGGGTTGTGCGCCCTATGTCAATTTTTTCCTAGTGAAGGGAGATAGTTTACTTCCCATTACCTATTTGGAAAAGAATAAAGCCAATAAAGTGCGCATTGTATTGGACGGCGGCATTGAGAAAGTAAAACATAAACTCATTATCACATCGAAGAATGCAAAAATCACACAGATTGGTACTTCAGATGATTATTGGGTAACACCGCAATCAAATATCTGCGAATTGATCGTAGATGCAAGAACATACGAAGATTACCAGGAAGTACAGAAGAATAAAGGGAAAGACGGCAAAGAGACAAAGGAAGTCATCAAAACATTTCCGCCAAAGACATACATGGTAGGTTATGAGCGCTTCGCTTCTCATTAGTTAACAGCTGAAGAATCATCAATGAGTCGAATACAGAATACACAAGAATACCAAAGAGTAAGTTTTGCGAAAGAAAACAATCCCTGGAAAAACTGGGGACCTTACCTGACCGACCGTCAGTGGGGAACAGTGCGCGAAGATTACAGTCCGGATGGTGCTGCCTGGGAATTTGTCAGCCATGACATGTCAAGGAGCAAAGCCTACAGATGGGGTGAAGAAGGCATCGGCGGTATATCAGACAACAAATCACTGTTGTGTTTTGCGCTGGGCTTTTGGAACGGTAAGGATCGTATCATCAAGGAACGTTTTTTTGGCGTCAGCGGTAACCAAGGCAATCACGGAGAAGACGTAAAAGAATTATATTATTACCTGGACAGTACGCCCAGTCACTCTTACATGAAGATGCTTTACAAGTATCCTCAGGAAGAGTTTCCTTACGATGACCTCATGGCGGAAAACAACCGCCGTACGCGTATGGATCCGGAGTACGAGTTAGTCGATACCGGTATTTTTGATAAGGATAAATATTTTGACATCTACATCGAATATGCGAAAGCAGATAGAGATGATATCCTGATTAAAATCAGTATAGCTAATCGTGGTCCTAAAAAAGCGGAACTTACCATTTTACCCACCACATGGTTCAGAAATATCTGGTCATGGGGTTATGATAATGCGAAGCCTAAAATGTCCGTTGAAAACGGATCTACCATTAAAATAGAACACGAATTATTGCCTACATACCGCTTGTATACAGAGAATGCGGATGAATTAGTGTTTTGTGAAAACGAAACCAATAACGAACGTTTGTTTGGTACACCCAATGAACATTTGTATTGCAAGGATGGTATACACGAATACATTGTCAATGATTTAGAGGTCGAAGTCAATCCGGAACAAATAGGAACGAAGGCATCAGCCGTATTCAAAGGCTTTATAGGGGCAGGAGAAACACGTGTGGTTCGTTTGCGGTTAAGTGATAAAAACATAGATAAACCGTTTGAAAATTTTGAACCTACTTTTTTTAGTAGAGTACAGGAAGCAGATGAATTTTACAACGAAGTACAAAACGGTGTAGAAGATCCGGAACTGCGTATGATCCAGCGTCAGGCTTATGCCGGAATGATGTGGTGTAAGCAGTTTTATTATTTCAACATCAACCAATGGTTAAAAGGAGATCCAATTCATAAAGATCTTCCGAAATCGCGATTGACGGGACGTAACAAGCATTGGAAACATTTGAACAACTCCAATGTGATCAGTATGCCCGATAAATGGGAGTACCCTTGGTATGCCGCATGGGACCTTGCGTTTCACTGTGTACCGATTGCACGTATCGATCCTTTCTTTGCGAAGCGTCAGTTGACGATCATGCTAAGAGAGTATTATATGCATCCCAACGGACAGATTCCGGCGTACGAATGGCACTTCAGTGACGTAAACCCTCCAGTGCATGCCTGGGCCTGTTGGAGAGTGTATGAAATAGATAAAGACATCAATAACGGAAAAGGAGATCGTGTTTTTCTTGAACGTGTGTTCCATAAATTGTTACTCAACTTTACATGGTGGGTCAATCAAAAAGATACCGCAGGAAATAACATCTTTGAAGGTGGTTTCTTGGGACTCGATAACATTGGAGTATTTGATAGAAGTCAACCCTTACCGATCGGAGGTCGCACAGAACAGGCCGATGGTACCAGCTGGATGGCGATGTATGCGTTGAACATGCTGCGCATCTCTACCGAATTGGCGTTAGAAAATAGTGTATACGAAGATACGGCATCCAAATTCTTTGAACACTTCCTCTACATCGCTGGTGCGATGACCAATATAGGGGGAGACGGCATCGGGTTGTGGGATGAAGAAGAGCAATTCTTCTTTGATGTAATACACTTGCCGGATGGTCATAGCGAGCACATGAAAGTGAAATCCATTGTAGGATTGATTCCATTATTTGCCGTAGAAATATTAGATAATGCTACGTTAGATCGCTTGCCTTCTTTCAAAAGAAGACTGGAATGGATTTTGGAAAACAGACCCGATCTGGCTTCCCTGATTTCCAGATGGCACGAAGAAGGTAAAGACCATTCGCGTTTGTTGTCTTTGTTGAGAGGACATAGAATGACGATGGTATTGAAACGTATGCTGGACGAGACAGAATTCTTATCAGATTACGGCATCAGAGCCTTATCAAAAGCACATTTAGACGAACCCTACGAATTCCATTACCATGGCAGAGTATTCTCGGTATCTTATAAGCCTGGAGAATCTGATTCTGGGATGTTCGGAGGTAACTCCAACTGGAGAGGACCGATCTGGTTCCCGATCAATTACATGTTGGTAGAATCGTTGCTAAAGTATGACCAGTATTATGGAGGTACCTTTAAGATTGAATATCCCACAGGGTCAGGAAAAGAGCTTAGCTTAAGAGATATAGCCGGAGAGATTTCAGGAAGGTTAACTTCCATCTTTACCTTAAATGCAAAAGGGCAAAGACCATTCAACGGAGATGTGAAGAAATTCAGCCAGGATCCTCATTTTAAAGACAATCTTCTCTTTTATGAGTATTTCCACGGCGACAACGGAAGAGGCTGCGGAGCGTCACATCAGACCGGATGGACAGGCTTGATTGCGGATCTGATACAGACTTTTAAAGGGAAGTAAGATTGCTTCTAAGAGATAAAACAAAGAAGGAAGGTGTAATGCCTTCCTTCTTTGTTTTATCTCTTCTACTCGCCCCTAAATCCCCTGAAGGGGACTTTTCTGTTTACTAATGAAAAAGCTCATCGCATATAATATGCGATGAGCTTTTTCATTTACAATAAATAAAGTCTCCTTCAGGGGATTTAGGGGCAAAACAGCTGGTATAAAGAATAATGATAAAAGTATAATGCATAAAAAAAACCTGCCGAGCGGCAGGTTTTTTTTCCCTTGACTAAGATTATGCTTATTTAGCAACTTTCTTAGATAGATCAGCACCAGCTTTGAATTTAACTACTTTCTTAGCTTTGATTTTGATCACTTTACCTGTTTGAGGATTTCTACCATTTCTAGCAGCTCTTTGAGCAACTTTGAAAGTACCGAAACCGATCAATACTACTGGTTCACCTTTTTTCAAAGATTTAACAACAGTTCCTAAAAATGCATCTAATGCTCTTTTTGAATCAGCTTTAGTTAAGTTTGATTCAGCTGCAATTGCGTCGATTAATTCTGCTTTGTTAGCCATGTGTGTAAGTGTTTAAAAGATTGGTTACGAATAAATTCTTCACAAAAATTACATATCAAAAGCTCGTATGCAAGTGTAGGATAGAAAAAAAAATCAAATGTTGATAACTTTGTACGCGCTGTAACCCTTGTTAAACCGGTACGTTCAGAGAAAAATACAATTTCATTTTTTTGAATTAGATTTTAATTTCAGTTTTAATGATCTTCCAAGCGGCCTGTTTTTATGCGGGATACAGCGGTTTTATTGAACCATTCTGAGTTATCCACATTTTTAATAATAATTAAAAAGCTACTGGATACGCCTGTTTGCGCTTTTTATAAGAAGAGACAACAAAAATGATACACTATATTTAGAAGGGTGAATTTTCGTCTTATCCCTTTAGTAGTATAGCATCGCGACTATTCATACGCTGTAGGCTACGTTTCACAATGGATGTGGATATTGTAAAAGTTCAACTTTTTGATAAGCCTTATGAATAGAGGCCGACAAGTGGTACAGTAACCGTTAATTTTTTAAAATGTGGATAAAGTTGCCTTGTTAAATCGTGTGTGGATAACCGTGTGGATTTCTATAGAGGGTTGAAAAGCCGCAGACTATGGTTTGAGTAGTTTATACAATCCGCTTAATTCTTCTCGAAAATCATACATAGCTTACGCTGAAAACCAGGGCGCCCCAAAAGGAGGAAAGTGGCTCAAAATGGTTGAAAAAACTCCTATTTATCCACAAAGTGGTAGAAAGTGGTAGAAAGTGGTTGGTTTTTGCTTTTTCTTACTTATTTTTGTTTAAGGTCAAAAACGAAATAATGGCTTACCTATCAGGAGAATATGAGTGTAAAATGGATGCTAAAGGGCGCATGGTGCTTCCTGCGCGTATTAAATCCACTTTGCCTGATGCGGACGTCACGAAAGTCTTTGTGAAACGCGGCTTTGAAGCATGCCTTGTGTTGTATCCGGAATTGGAATGGAAGAAGGTATATTCTAAAGTAGCAGGCTTGAGCGAGTTCAACGAAGAGCAAAGAAACTTTCAGCGCAATTTTTTTAGCGGTAGTGCAGAGTTGGAGCTTGACTCCGCCGGCCGTTTCCTGATTCCTAAACTCATGTTGAAGTATGCCGATATAGACAAGGATGCGATTGTAGTGGGAGTAGGGAATAGAGTCGAGATATGGAATCCTGATAAGTACAATCAGTACCTGATCAAAGATCAAAATGAGTTTTCAAAACAGGCAGAGAAGTTTCTGTCTGGACAATAGTAAGTGTGAGTATGGAGTATCATGTGCCGGTCTTATTGGAAGAATGTATAGATGGCCTGATCTGGGATGAGAAGGGAACTTACGTGGATGTCACGTTTGGAGGTGGAGGGCACTCAGCACGCATACTGGAGTCGTTGAAAGGTGGAGTACTCTATGGTGTAGACCAGGACAGCGATGCGGCTGAAAACATTAAACAATTCAAATCCAATCGTTCTTTCAAATTCATAGCAGGAAATTTCAGACACCTGAGCAAATACCTTCGCATGGAAGGTGTGCGTGAAGTGCATGGAATCCTTGGTGACCTAGGTGTCTCATCGCATCAGTTCGACACAGCTGACCGCGGATTTTCAATACGCTTCGACGGTGAGCTAGACATGCGCATGGATAAGTCAGAAGGCATGTCTGCTAAAGATGTTTTGAACACTTACGCAGAAGATAAGCTGGTCCACATGTTCAGCATGTACGGTGAAGTGAAGAATTCAAAAACATTGGCGCGTGAAATTTGTCGCTTTCGTATTGAGAAGAAATTTGATACGACAACAGATTTAAAAGAGTCTGCCTGGAAAGTGGCTCCTAAAGGTTACGAAATGAAATACCTGGCGCAAGTGTTCCAGGCTATACGCATAGAAGTCAACGATGAAATGGGTGCGCTCAGGGATTTGTTGCAGCAGGCAGAAAAACTATTGGTGAAAGGCGGAAGGCTGGTCATCATTTCTTACCACTCGCTGGAAGATAGATTAGTAAAGGACTACATGAATGCTGGTAATTTTGCAGGCATTATCAAAAAGGATTTGTACGGTAACGATCAAAAGCCTTTTCAACTGCTGACAAGAAAACCGGTATTGCCTTCTGAAGAAGAATACGCAAGAAATACCAGATCAAGAAGTGCAAAATTGAGAATAGCTGTAAAAAGATAAGGTGTCCAACAGTTATAAAATAGAAGAGGAAGAAGAGAAACCACGGATACCGTCAGGCAAAGGCTTGTTCAGTGCCATGGAAAATCTTACAGTTGGAGCGGGACTTTTTAAAGAAGGTTTACCTGTTAAATATGTTCCTTATGTATTTTATGTCTGCGTGTTCATGATGGGATACATCTGGAATGCACATACATCGGACAAGCTGGTTCGCAAAATTTCAAAAATGAAAGTAGAGGTCAATGACCTTCGCGCAGATTATACCACATTGAAAGCAGAACTCATGTACAAAAGCAAACAATCGGAAGTCGCTAAACAAGTGCAGTCCATTGGCTTGGAAGAAAGCATGGTTCCTCCACAAAAAATAGATTTAGAAGAGATTGAATATTAAGAGCGCCATATTGCTAAGAATTCGCATTGCCTTTCTATGTCTGGTGCTGTTCTCGTTTACTATTATCTGGCGCATTGTAAAAGTGCAGCAGATAGAAGGAGAGCGCTGGAAGAAAGTGGCGCACGAAAACCTGTTGCAGAACAGGATAGTGAAAGCGACGCGCGGTAATATCTATTCAGACAATGGAAGTTTATTGGCTACTTCTATTCCTTTCTACAAGTTGTGTTTTGATCCAACCATTGCCGATAACGATGTATTTGATAAAGGTGTGGATTCACTTGGATTATTATTGTCTCGTTTTTATAAAGACAAGAGTGCGAGTGAATATAAAAGGTTGCTGCGCAGTGCACGTGGCAAAGGAACAGAATACCTGATTATTAATAAAAGCCTGATTAATTTTCAGGGAAAAAAGACCATGTCCGAATGGCCTATTTTTAGAGAAGGCAGATCTAAGGGTGGTGTAGTATTTGAAAAGATCGACAAGCGTTTTAGACCATTTTCTACGCTGGCCATGCGTACTATTGGTTTCGTGAACGAAAACAATAAAGGTGCAGGCCTTGAATATACTTTCAATAATCAATTGGCCGGTAGAAATGGTCAGGCTTTGTTTACCAAAATTTCAGGTGGAACATGGAAACCGTTGCACGATGAATCCGAAGTAAGACCGGTAGATGGCATAGATATTCAAACGACAATCAACGTCAACATACAAGATGTAGCGGAAGCCAGTTTGAAAAGGCACTTGGCAAAACACGATGCCGACTATGGTTGTGTGGTGTTGATGGAAGTAAAAACCGGAGAGATCAAAGCGCTGGCGAATATGGGCAAAGTTGCTCCTGGAATGTATGCCGAAAACTATAACTATGCTGTCGGCAACCAAGGTTTAACAGATCCAGGCTCTACTTTCAAATTGGTTTCTATGATTGCCATGATCGAAGAATCTGGCATGAAGCTGGAAGATACAATCAATACAGGTAAGGGCGAATACAGATTTTATGATCGCATCATGCGTGATCACCATCCGGAGGGTTATGGTATCATCACGATGCAGCAGGCTTTTGAAAAAAGTTCTAACATCGCCATATCCAAAAAAGTACAGGAAGTATTTGGTACAAAACCGGAAGCATTCATAGGCTATGTAAGACGCCTTGGAATGGCTGATCCACTGGGCTTTCAGATGGAAGGTACAGCTAAGCCACGTATCAAAACACCTACATCAAAATCCTGGAGCGGTATTACTTTACCTTGGATGTCGATTGGTTATGAATTGGAGGTAACGCCTTTGCAAACATTGGCACTTTACAATGCAGTAGCTAATAACGGAACGATGATTCGTCCGATCATTGTTAAGTCCACAAAAATAGTGGATCACAACATCGATGAATTTGAAACGGAAGTTTTGGTTGATAAAATCTGCAGCGACAAAACATTGGCCATGATGAGAACAGCACTGGAAGGTGTAGTGGAAAATGGTACAGCTATAAATATAAAAAACGCTACCTATAAGATTGCCGGTAAAACAGGTACGGCGCAGAAGTTGAAAGACAAGACGTATACCCGCACTTACTATACTTCTTTCGTGGGTTATTTTCCAGCCGATAATCCTAAGTACAGTTGCATTGTAGTGATCGATAATCCCAAGGGATATGAGCAATACGGCAGTGATGTGGCTGCTCCTGTTTTCAAAGAGATCGCAGACAAACTGTATTCTACGGATCTGGAATTGCATCAAGTGATGGATTTGAAACAAAAACAAAACAATACTACGCTGCCTGTCATTCGCGGTGGAAATTTCGAAGAACTGAGAGCATTGTGCACCGATTATAAAATTGCCAATCACACAAAGACTGATATTCACGAAGAATGGGTGTCTTCTAAAGCAGAGAACAATGCGGTAATGTGGGTCGCTAGAGTAACTGCAAAAGATAAATTGCCAGATGTAAATGGATATCGTCTACGTGATGCTTTGTATTTGTTAGAGAATAAAGGATTACGCGTAAAGGTAGTCGGTGAAGGAAGGGTTACAAGACAAACACCGGCGGCAAACAGCCCCTTGGTTGGAGTTTCAACGGTATTGCTGGAGTTAAAATAATGAAGTTACTAAGCGACATATTGTACAAAGTTTCACTGAAATCTGTTTCAGGTAAAACCGATTTACCTGTAGCGGATATTCAATTCGATTCCAGAAAAGTAACGCCGGATTCTGTCTTTGTAGCCATTGCCGGTAGTGCTTCAGATGGTCATACTTATATTCCTCAAGTCATTGAGAAGGGTGTGAAAATGATCGTATGTGAAGTGATGCCAACCGAACGGGTAGCAGATGTCAATTATGTAGAGGTTGCAGATTCTTCTGAAGCTTTGGGTATCATGGCTTCCAATTTCTACGATAATCCTTCCTCTAAATTAAAAGTAGTAGGTGTAACAGGTACAAATGGAAAGACAACTACGGTAACATTATTATTTGATCTGTTTGTACAACTGGGTTATAAATGCGGTATGCTCTCTACTGTTCACAATAAGATCAATGAAGATATACTGCCTTCTACTCATACCACGCCGGATGCAGTAAGCATTCAAAAATTATTGGCAGAGATGGTGCAAAAGGGCTGCACACATTGTTTCATGGAAGTCAGTTCTCATGCTGCAGTGCAAAGAAGAATTGCCGGATTGAATTTCGCAGGCGGTTTATTCTCCAACATCACACACGATCACTTGGATTACCACAAAACGTTTGATGAATACATCAAAGCGAAAAAAATATTCTTTGACGGTTTACCGAAAACGTCTTTTGCCTTAGTCAATGCAGACGATAAGCGTGGCTTGGTGATGATGCAAAATACGAAAGCAGCAAAGTATACTTTCAGTTTAACAAGAATAGCGGACTTTAAAGCATTGATTATTTCAAACACCATTCATGGGTTGGAACTGGATATTGATAGTCGTTCGGTTTGGTTTAAGCTCATCGGTGATTTCAATGCCTATAATTTATTAAGTGTTTACGGTGCTGCTACGTTGCTGGGAGAGGATAAAGACGAAGTATTGACAGTGCTTTCCGGATTGTCTTCAGCTAAGGGAAGATTTGACCAGATTAAATCGTCTAAAGAAAATGTGACGGGTATCGTTGATTATGCCCATACACCGGATGCTTTGGAAAATGTATTGTCTACGATCCAATCGATCAAACAAGGCAATGAAAGAGTCATTACGATACTGGGTTGCGGTGGGAATCGTGACGCAGCAAAAAGACCGATCATGGCTGCTATCGCTTGCAAGTTCAGCGATCAGGTGATTATTACGGCGGACAATCCAAGAGATGAAGATCCGATGGACATCATTCGTCAGATGCAGGAAGGAATTAAAATTTCGGATCAGCGCAAAGTATTAGTGATTGCTGACCGGAAGGAAGCTATTAAAACAGCTACCACGATGTCTAAAGCCGGAGATATTATTTTGATCGCCGGTAAGGGACATGAAAATTACCAGGAAATAAAAGGTGTTAAGTATCCTTTTGATGATAAAGAAATAGTGAAAGAAATGTTTGACCTATTAGGCAAGTAACTATGAAAGAGTTGGAAAGCATTATTGAAAATTCGTTTGTGTTGTCCGGAAGGATCTTCACACTTTTTTGTCAATTGGCAAAAGAAAATAACTCCGACATGGCGTCTAAGATCATGAAAAGTAACATGCCTATTCGCAAGTACATTGATTATGCGGCGGCGGCGGCTACGAAGTCCGAATATTCAGAGCATGTAGCTAAAGCATTGCAAAATGCCATCACTTTACGCTACTGGTTAAAATGTATTCAAATGAAAAATATTGTTTGCCCTGCTTGTGAAGAGTGTGTGGAGACGTTGAATCATCTGATCAATCAATTGATTTCTTGTGGCATGAGACAAGATGTAACGAAAGTTTTACTTCAACCCCAATTGAACTAATGTTTTACTATTTATTCAATTACCTCGACACTGAATTTGATTTCCTTGGAGCAGGGGTGTTCAAGTATATTTCTTTCAGAGCGGTATTGGCTGCGGTCTTGTCATTAGCACTGTCTCTGATCTGGGGCGGGAAAATTATTCGCTTTATCCGTGCCAAACAAATCGGTGAAAGTGTGAGGGATTTAGGTCTTCAGGGGCAGATTGAAAAAACAGGTACGCCAACCATGGGCGGTATTATGATTTTGATCAGCATCATTGTTCCTACTTTGTTATTTGCAAAGTTAGATAACATATACATCATATTACTCTTGGTTTCGGCTTTGTGGATGGGCTTGATTGGATTCTTAGATGATTACATCAAAGTATTCAAGAAGAACAAAGAAGGATTAAAAGGCACCTTCAAAGTTATAGGTCAAGTGACATTGGGTTTGATCGTAGGTGGTGTATTGGTATTCAACGATTCTGTCGTCATCAGAAAATACATTTTGAGTAGCGACATGCAGGTGACTTCTACAATTGAAAGTTCGAATGTATTTACAGATCAAAAAGATTTGATCACAACCATTCCGTTTTTGAAAAACAATGAGTTTGATTATACCAATCTTTTCTCTTTTGTTCCAGAAGATTATACATGGATCGTTTATATGATCGTGGCGGTTTTTATCATTACGGCGGTGTCTAATGGTGCAAACATGACAGATGGTATTGATGGTTTAGCTGCAGGTACATCGGCTATTATTGGCGTCACGTTTTTGATTTTCGCTTATGTATCCGGTAATGCGATTTTTTCAAGCTATTTGAACATCATGTTTATTCCAAACTCCGGTGAGATCGTAGTGTTCTGCGCCGCCTTTGTCGGGGCTTGTATCGGCTTCTTGTGGTACAACTCTTACCCGGCACAAGTCTTTATGGGTGATACCGGAAGTTTGATGTTGGGTGGTGTCATCGCGGTATTGGCCTTGACTGTGCGAAAAGAATTATTACTTCCTGTGATCTGTGGTATTTTCTTAGTGGAAAATTTATCGGTGATGCTTCAGGTTGGGTATTTCAAATATACCAGAAGGAAATATGGAGAAGGTAGAAGAATATTTAAAATGGCTCCGCTTCATCATCATTACCAAAAGATGGCCATTCACGAATCTAAAATTGTAACACGATTTTGGATTGTCGGAATATTGCTGGCCATTTTAGCTGTAGCAACATTAAAATTGAGATAATATTAATGGCAAAGAACATTTCCATATTAGGTGCAGGAGAGAGTGGTACAGGCTCAGCCTTATTGGCTAAGTCGAAAGGCTTCTCTGTGTTTGTATCGGATCAGGGAAACATCAGTCCTAAATACAAGGCGATGTTGACAGAACATGGAATTGACTTTGAAGAAGGACAACATTCAGAAGATCGTATTTTGTCTTCTGACTTTGTCATCAAAAGCCCTGGTATTCCAGAAAAGGCTCCATTGATTAAAAAACTGGTTGCTAAACAAATCCCTGTTATTTCTGAGATAGAATTTGCTTCGAAATATACCCACGCTAAACTCATTGCCATTACGGGGAGCAATGGTAAAACAACTACAACGCTGTTTACTTACCATTTGCTAAAAGAAATGGGCCTTCATGTAGGATTGGCAGGTAACGTAGGAAAAAGTTTCGCATGGCAGGTGTGGGAAGAAGACCATGATTACTATGTGCTGGAGCTAAGCAGTTTTCAATTGGATGGAACATATACCTTGAAACCATTTGTTTCTATTCTCTTGAATATTACTCCGGATCATTTGGATCGGTACGATTATAAATTTGAAAATTACATCGACTCTAAATTCAGGATTGCACAAAATGCAGATGCATCTACTTTCCTGATTGTACACGAAGACGACCCTGTGTTGGCAAAGGAAATGATGAGCCGTTTGTTTGATACAAACATTCTCGGCATTTCATTAATGAACAGTAATGCCAGCGGTGCCTATTCAGATGGAGAATATATTTACCTGAACAATGGCTCAGGTGCCCAAATACCGGTAGATCAATTGCCACTGAAAGGGAAGCATAACCTGACCAACATGATGGCAGGATTTATTGCTGCTTCTACTTTGGGATTGGATACACGTGAGTTTGTGAAGAGTGCTTCTACCTTTAAGAATGCGGCGCATCGTTTGGAGTTTGTGCGTGTTTATAAAGATGTTACCTACATCAACGATTCCAAAGCAACGAATGTAGATTCTGTTTACTATGCCTTGGATGCGATGCCAAAGAATGTGGTGTGGATAGCAGGTGGTGTAGATAAAGGAAATGATTATTCTGCTATTGAAGCTTTAGTGAAGGACAGAGTGAAAGCACTGGTTTGTCTGGGCAAAGACAATTCTAAGTTGCATGAGTTCTTTGGTAACAAAGTGTCTAAAATAGTCGATGCATCCAGCATGCAGGAAGCCATTAGTCAATCCACAACATTAGCAGCATCAGGAGATGTCGTTTTACTTTCTCCGGCTTGTGCGAGTTTTGATTTGTTTAATAATTTTGAAGATCGAGGAGATCAGTTTAAAACATTAGTTTCTGAATTGAAGTAATGGTACAAGGTTTAAAAAATTGGCTCAGCAACAACCTCAAAGGTGACCCCGTAATGTGGGCGATCATTATACTGCTCAGTTTGGTCAGTATCATGGTGGTATACAGTGCGTCTGGCTCATTGGCTTATCGCAAGCACGATGGCAATACGGAACATTACCTCACGAAACATGCTATTTTGATGTTCATGAGTTTTGTTGTCATGTGGTATGCGCATAAACTGAATTATAAGTATTACGCCAGACTCAGCAAATTGGGTGTACTGGTATCTATACCGATGCTGGTTTTTGCAATCTTGTTTGGCAGTCGATTGAATGAAGCAAATCGTTGGATTACTATTCCATTGATCAATCAATCGTTTCAGCCATCGGATTTCGCCAAGCTTTCATTGATTTCTTATATGGCGGCGCTGTTGGCCAGAAA
>JACMQM010000219.1 GCA_014376985.1 Cytophagaceae bacterium
CGATAAATTTTCACAGATGAAAAAAAGCAGCATTATAATGCTTTCTTCTTCGCTTGATTTTGGGGACATCAACCGGGTGAAAGCCAATCCGCATGTATTGGCATTAATGGAAAAACCATTTGATATCGATGAATTGATTGGTGTGCTGGAAATAAACGGAATACTAACTAAGTCTATCCGATAAGGCTGACTGCGATCCTATAAAACATTCTTTTCATACGATTTACTTTAAGATCTTTCATCAAGTGCAAGTAAATCAATGATGCTTCAGAAGCACCGTAACGTATAGACTGCCTGATTTCGTAAGTGATACGATGCACTAATGCTTCATCTTCTATTTTTGTGCGGTTTAACCAGGTGATTTTTTGACATACTCTGGCAGTGGATTCGAACATGCTGTTATTTCCTCTTCTTCTAAATCGAGTAGACAAAGATCGTGGCGTTATTCTTTTGGCGACCAGGCATTCGTCTAAATAGGCATAATGGTAAAGACGAGAAGAACGTATCCAAAAATCAAAATCTTCATACGCTAGCGTTTCATCGTATCCACCAAGTTGCATTAAAACCGATCGCTTCATCATCATTCCTACCGGAGAAATAAAATATCGCTTTACAAGTTTCCTGTAAACATCTCCTTTGGGTATTTTCTTTACTGCTTTCCCATTGGCATGTGTCATATAATGCTTTGCTTTAAATTGATCGTTTACATCCACAAGATCCACATTACTAAACACCACACCATAATTATCGGATAACTGTTCGAAGCGTTCGACAAGTTTTTCAATGCATTGATTGTACAACAAATCATCGGCTGCAAAATCTATGATGTACTTACCGGATGTATAGTGCAAGGCATCATTAAATGTTTTGCAATTGCCTTGATTGTCGGGGTTAAAAAGAATTGTCCAATTAAGATTAGGATGCTCCACTATAAATCGTTGAATCTCTTGCTGCGTTTGATCAGTGCTGCAATCGTCGGCTATGATTACTTCTATATTGGAGTAATGTTGATTACGCAACGAAGAAAGTGCTTTGTAAACAAAACGCTCGTGGTTATAACTGATGCAGATTACAGAAACTAACGGTTGCTCCATCTATACATTCCTCCTTTCAACCAGCGGTAATACAGTTTCACTTCCTTTAAACCTGGTATAACGTTATACAAAGAAAGTTTTTCCTCTTTTAAAAAACATACCAGAAAATAAACAGCGATAGCTGTATACGATAAAGATGCAGCTATGGCAGCTGCTATAGCTCCCCAGTCTTTCATGAAGAATACACACACAAAGAATGTAATGACATTACCTACAAGAGAGGAAATTACAGCCGGTAAATACTTGCCTCGTCCTCCAAAATAAGCAGAGATGGAAGTAGATGTACCCAACATGAAAATACCCAATGCCAGCCAATAGATATAAGTTGACACCACCGCAAATTCTTCCCCTCCAAAAACCAGTTTATAAATAAAAGAAGGCACACACAATAAAACCAGAACAGCCAAAAGATTTAAGAGGAAATTAAACTTGAACATTCGTACAGAAATTTTTCTTCGAAGTTCCGGCTCTTCAATGTTAGATAACCGGGAAAACTGAACAGTCGCCAAACTTTGTCCGATGATCCAAACCGATTCCGCAATGGATACAGCAATAGAATACTTACCCAGTTCTGCTGCTGAATCAACCGCATGCATGTTCATGAAATAATAGTAACTGATGCGGTAGTTGGCAAATTGTAAAATATTAGCCAGTTGAGCTAGGCCGCCATAAGCCATCAATTGTTTGATCAATTGACGGTCTATGTTCAGTTTTACTTTTTCGCCCAGGTCGAATAATAACCAGAAACTCCATGCCCAGATTAAGACATTGGACAATACCAATCCCCAATAAAAACTGGATGGTCCCATGATTTTAACAGAAAAATAAAACAGCAAGAAAAATAAAATTAAAAGTACACTGTGCATCAGCGCAAGCCAATTCCAGGCTTTCATTTTTTCCTTGCCCAGCAACACCATCATATTGGTGGACTTCCAGCTATTAAATAAAATCGCTGAAAACAAGAACGCAAAATCCTGTATCGCCAATTGATTAGTTTGATAAAGAAAACAACAGAAGACTCCGGTAACCACGACAGTCCAGGCATAAGTAGGAATCAAAAAACGAAAGAAATTATGTCTCGGTGTAAGATAGACCAATGAAGGTCCACCAATCAAACTGGTAAACAAAAGAACCAACACCATGTTTGTTCCGAAAAAACTAATCTCTCCCCTTCCTTCGGCACCCAATAAACGAGTGCTTAGTATGATGGTGCAAAAATTAAGAAGTGCCAGTAAAAACTTACTGATGAATGTTCCGGAAATCGTTCTTAACATAGCGATAACCGTTTATACACCGATACTAATTTTTCTCCTACCGCCTGATTAGAAAACAGTCGATAAGCATGTTGTGAGATCGCATGCTTATCGAATGCTACTTTATTTTCTATCAGTTTTACTATCGCCAACTGCATCGCCTCCTGATCCGCTTTAGGAACCAATAACCCATTATCAGGATTTATAATTTCCACAATGCCTCCTACTGCAGTGCTGATGACGGGAGTTCCGCAACATAAAGATTCTGTGATGATGCAAGACAATGTTTCAAAATTGCTAAACATTAATAAAGCATCTGCTTGTTTTATACTTTCAGCAACATCTTTTGCTGAAAGTTTTCCTTTAAAAAAAACAGCCGTATTCAGAACACCTAACTTCTCCGACAAGGCCAGTAACATTGCTTCATCTTTTCCATAGCCCACCACACTCAACCTGAAATCTTTTCTTTTCTGATACAACGAAGCAATAGCTTCGAACAAACCGGTAATGTTTTTGGAATTGTTGTCAAACTCTGCTACGTAAACAAATTCCTTTATTGTTCTGTGCGGCAATGCTTCCTTCTCATTGAACACTTCCGTATTGACACAGTTGTAGATCACCTCGTAAGATTTGTTTTGCAAACCATAATGGTCGCGCATCCGTTTTGCCAGGCATTCCGAAACTGTGATCACAACTGATGCTTTTCTTACTACGTACCTTGCTACAGATAAAGTAAAGGCATTGAATGCTTTTACTTCTACCCGTATAAATACAGAAGCATGTTCAAAGACCACATAAGGCACTCGGTCTAAAACCTGAATCATTCGAGCCACAACTGCCGTGCGCAACAAAATGTGCGCATGTATAACATTTGGCTTACCTACCACCCGCTTTGCCAGACGGTATAACTTCATTACCAGCCAGAAATACAACAGTAGTTTTACGAACTTGTCTAAGGCATTGATGCCCGTAATGTTCTTTTTATAATAACAACGATATGTTTTAATACCGTCTTCCATCGAGTCTTCCAGTTCATACCATTGATCACTGCTTTGTGAAGCCATGACATGAATGACTACCGGCAAGCAGGCAGGCATTGTAGACAGAATATGTCTTTTTACAAAAACACCCAATAGCGAATCGTATCGGTTGGGATACCATTTGGGAATATGAAAAACAATCGGTCTTTTATTTCCCATTCGCGGCCTCCTCTTCCTCTACTCCTACCTGATATTGCAAAATCAGTTTAGGTTGTTCTATAGCCCCAAAACTTTTTTTAAACCAACGTAAACCTTCGTTCAGAATTCCTTTGGAAGAAGAGATGCCCATATCCAAAACCTTCACATTTTTTTCGCATGCAAAATCATACATGCGATCGAAAAGAAAAGTCATGGGGCTATAACTTCTGTATTCGTCCTCGTCGGCAGCCAGGTAGTAATACAACACTTCCTCTGTAACCTGCACACCGATGGCACAAGCAATGATCTTGCTTCCGTCTTTTACTTCAAAAAAATGGTAGGCGTTTTCATTTCCTACATTTAACACCCGAAGACTTTCCAAATCAATGGTCATGGGATGGCCTCTTAATGCGCGTGCACGTGTAATGATATCATACCAAGCATCCGCATTAAAAGAAGATGAAATGCTGACTGTAAAATTAGCTTCCTTACATTTTTTAATCAAGTGCAATTTGGAATGATCAAACACTTCCTTTTTAGATGCCGCGCTTAAGGGAAGGTACTGATTGTGTTCTGTACAATTGATTTTAAATCCATTACTAATAAACGCTTGTACTACTTTATCGTGCAGATCCGGTGCGTAGCAAGCCGGATAATGTTTGATCCCTATCGATTGAATTCCTTTTTGAATCAACGATCGTTTGATGTCTGTTACGAAGTCCGTTAAGATTTCAGTCGTACAGTTTTCATTGCCATACATGGATCCGAAAGGAGAAGCGGGAATACTCATCGCTTCTTGATCATCCAGAAAAAAATAAATCAATGCCTGTGCATCACTATCGTTCTGTTGCAATTGAAAAGACCATATAGAATCAGAGCCTTTTCTGTAAACAAAAGAGGGACGAAAAAAAAGCGGCACAGAAAAAGAGATGGTCTCTATAAAACCTTCGCGGATGATGGAGGGAGATGAATTATTTTTTGAACACACTATAATCTCTTATATAGTCTTCTTCGTTGTATTCTTTTGAAGCGAAACAAATACAGCTGCCGTCCTTTTCCATGTATATTCTTCTCCAGAATAAAGGAGGGACCAATAAACCTTCATTTGGTTTTAAGAGTTCGTAGGTAAATGTTTCTCCAGTTTGACTTTCTAACTCCACTTTCAATTTGCCATGCAAAGGAACGACTACCTGAATGCTTTCTTTGTGCGCATGATGTCCCCTCACTTCGCCATCTGATTTAGCATTGCGAACCCAGTACACCCTTTTTATTGGAAAAGGAATTTCCTTCTCTCCTTCAGCCACAAACAAAGCCCCCTTTTCCTCAACATCTATCGTTTTAAATGATACAATTAAAGGCGTAGTATATAATTCCAATTGTGAAGATTTAGTTATGTTTGTCAAAATAAATGAATTAATCGTAAAATCCACAGTTTGTGAACCTGGTTTTATCTATAATTTTAACATCCAGCCTTTTTGTAGTCTTTAATTATTACAAATTTTTTAAGGTATCCTTGATACAAGCTATTTGCATCAATTATATGGTTTGCCTAGCGGTAGGTTTCCTATTCACCTTTACAACAGCTCCTTCTGAAAATATGATGCCTTCTTATTGGGCAGGCTTTGGAGCAGGCTTGTTCTTTCTGCCGATATTCTGGTTGATGGGTTATACTACACAAACGATGGGTTTGACTGTAGCGGCCATAGCAAATAAAACATCCATGGTGATTCCAGCGATGGTTATCTTGTTGCTGGAGCCAAAACTCATGGCACAATTTACGGCCTGGAAATTTGTAGCCATCCTTCTTTCACTGGGAGCTATAATACTAAGTAACCTGAACCCCCAAAAAGGTAACCCCAGCTTTAACCGACAACTGTTGATCTTTCCCTTTATCCTTTTTCTTGGAGGTGCAGTCGTTGACCTGGCCGTTAACCTGGCGTCGTATTATACCGATCCTGTATATGCAGCATGGATTCCGGTCGGAGCTTTTACAGGAGCAGCATTAAGCGGAAGCACCGTATTGATTTTCAGAGCCATCAAATTCAATGAAACACTTCCTTTCCGTTCTATTCTGGGAGGCGTCGCCTTGGGTATCCCTAATTTTTTTAGTTTGTATTTTGTAGTCAAAACACTTCATCAATATCAAAACGATGGAGCCACAGTATATCCATTGATCAATACCGGCACAATCCTACTAAATACCTTCTTAGCCCTTATTTTATTTAAAGAAAAAATAAACAAGTACATGATAGCCGGCATCCTCTGTGCGATCCTTTCTATATGCCTGATGAGCTGGGCCTGATCATGTCTGTTAAAAAAGCATTTCAAACACTGCTTGCGCCTTCAGAAGGATTGTACAAAGAAAAAGGCAGCAAGTTTTTAAGCAAAGCGTATCCCGTACAAACAGAAGAAGAGATCAAGCAATTGCTTGCGTCTATTCGCAAAGAATATTACGATGCCCGTCATGTCTGTTATGCCTTTTCTCTTCAGGCTCCCTTCCTGACAGAAAGAGGCCATGACGACGGAGAACCTGCTCATACGGCAGGTTCTCCCATTCTGAATCAAATAAGATCTTTCGAATTGAGTAATGTACTTGTAGTGGTCGTGCGTTATTTCGGCGGCACTAAACTTGGTGTGAGCGGATTGATACAAGCCTACAAAACTGCAGCGGAAGAAGCCTTGCTAAAAGCGGAGTGCATCACTGTGGAACCTAAAGAAAGGTATCAGATCATTTTGCCTTATGAGTACACGGGCCATGTCATGCGCTGGATCAAGGAAGTGAACGGAGTGATCTTGTCTGAAGATAAGACGGAAGCTTACAAGGTTTTTATAGAAACGCCTTTGGACAAAGAAGTTGTGTTGAAAGAAAAGTGTGAGCCTTTTGGAGATAAAATAGAGGTGGTGAAGTTGTCATAGCGCTCAAAGGATTTGCGTGAGGGATAGGAGCGAAAAGCCCGCAGCGAGCAGCGAGCTTAAGCTTAGGCACTCACATTGATCCGAGCGAGGACTTGTAGCACAATTGAGCGCGATAGCGCCAAGATTGCGAACGTCATTCTGCCCGGCCCATATACACATTCTAATCAGCCTCTAAGCTCGCTCTTTAGTAAATCTAATCATAAACAATCCTACAACTGCATCTTCTCCTGCCTTATCACTTAAATATCCTTCAAAAGAACTATTCTATTTCACCTCTTGTTAACGCAGAGTTCAAACAAAATTATTAATTTTGTACCCTAACAAATTACCGACGTGGCAAAACAAGTAAAAGTAGGCTTAGTCCAATTATCCTGCGAGAAGGATGTAGAGGTCAACATGAAAAAAACAATCGAAGGCATTCGTGAAGCGGCTAAAAAAGGCGCTCAGATTGTTTGTCTTCAGGAGCTGTTTCGTTCCCTTTATTTTTGTGATGTAGAAGATTACGAAAACTTCAAACTCGCAGAACCGATTCCGGGTCCTACTACCGATATCTTTGAAAAGTTGGCGGCCGAGTTGGGTGTTGTGATTGTTGCTTCTTTGTTTGAGCAACGTGCGCAGGGTTTGTATCACAATACTACCGCTGTCATTGACGCCGATGGAACATATATGGGCAAGTACAGAAAAATGCACATCCCTGATGATCCGGGTTATTATGAAAAATTTTATTTCACTCCGGGTGATTTAGGTTATAGAATATTTGAAACCAAGTTTGGTAAATTGGGTGTATTGATCTGCTGGGATCAGTGGTATCCTGAGGCGGCACGTATTACCTCTTTGATGGGCGCTGACATTTTGGTATTTCCAACTGCGATCGGTTGGGCAGATAGCCAAACAGAAGAAACCAATCAGGATCAATACAATGCCTGGCAAACCATTCAGCGCGGACATGCCGTGGCGAATGGCGTGCACGTCGTATCCATCAACCGTACTGGTGTAGAAGGTCCGATGAAATTCTGGGGCGGTTCTTTTGTAGCCAATCCACATGGCAAATTATTGTTTCAGGCTTCACACGATCAGGAAGAAGTGCAAGTCATCACGATTGATATCGCTCAATCTGATTACTACCGTACACACTGGCCTTTCTTGAGAGACCGTCGCATCGATTCTTACGATCCGATTTTGAAACGCTACATAGATTAAAATTCAAACTAGAAATTATACATAACAAATAAGCTTCCATGCGCAAATTATCAAACAGGGCGATCTTTGATTAAGTGAACATTGAAATTCGATACTTATTTGTTATTTAGATTTTGAAATTTGTTACTTCAAGTCCATTCTTCTATTGATTATTTGATTCTTCTTTATAGATGCAAACTCCTAAAGCACTAGGCTATACTTTTCCTGCCGAATGGGCGAAACACGAAGCAACCTGGCTGAGCTGGCCTCATAAAGAAGCTTCCTGGCCAGGGAAAATAGAAAGCATTTATCCGATCTATGCGCAATTTGTAAAGGCATTGACAACCGGAGAAAAAGTACGCATCAACGTCAACAGCGAAGCCATGAAATTGCAGGCCTTGCTTTGGTTGACGGAAGTGGGGACTGATCTATCTCAAGTAGAGTTCTTTCTACACGCTACAAACGACGCATGGTGCAGAGATCACGGTCCTGCGTTTCTTTTAAATAAAAAAGAAAACAAAAAAGCCATTGTGGACTGGGGTTATAATGCCTGGGGCGGAAAATATCCTCCTTATGACTTGGACGATGTGGTGCCGACTAAAATTGCACAACATTTTAATCTTCCTTTGTTTCTTCCCGGTATTGTGATGGAAGGCGGCTCGGTCGACTTCAACGATAAAGGTACGGTCCTTACTACAACTGCTTGTTTACTCAACCAGAATAGAAACCCCCATTTGTCGCAGGCTCAAATCGAAAAGTACCTGTATGATTACTATGGCGCCGAACAAATCTTATGGTTAGGTGACGGCATCGTAGGTGACGATACAGACGGACACATCGATGATATTACAAGATTTGTAAGCACCAACAAAGTAGTGACGGTAGTAGAAGAAAAACACAGCGATGAGAACTATGAATTGCTGCAGGAAAATTTAACCGCATTAAAGAAGATGCGTTTATTGGACGGCAAACAATTGGACATTATTGAACTGCCCATGCCTTCTGCTGTAATCTTTGACGATCAGCGTTTACCTGCTTCTTATGCTAATTTTTACATCGGCAACGATGCAGTAGTCGTACCGACCTATCGCGATAAGAATGACGATAAGGCATTAGAGATTCTAACGCAATGTTTCCCTGACCGTAAAGTGATCGGTCTGGATTCTACAGAAATTATCTGGGGATTGGGAAGTTTTCATTGTTTGAGTCAGCAAGAACCTTCATTGTAATACCATCTGTCTGGCCTCTACACCCTAAAGGGACTTCCCATTTACTAAAAAAAGAAGCTCATAGCATATGCAATGAGCTTCTTTTTTTTACACCACAGTAAATTATCCTTCAGGAGATTAGGGGGCACAAGGTTATATCCTGCTTGTATAGACACAATGCCTTTTGTATATACAAGCGGGATAACGCATAAATTTTCACTGTGGAACTATCTACCCTTACTGTTTCCTTTCCTAGACACTACCAAAACCCCACTTATTCTTGGACACAATTTTCTATTTATAAAGTGCAATTTTTAACATATACTGTTTTAACATATAGTATTCATTTGTAATTGTTTAACGAAAAAATTATTTAGTATAATTTTTCTTCTATTCACAAAGATCTAACGCATCATATTTGTACCATTGGGGAAATAAGGCTACCTTATATTCATACTCCTTTTCTGAATGAACAAGCCAAAAGTACTTATGTTAGGTTGGGAATATCCCCCAATGGTCAATGGTGGACTGGGCATTGCTTGTTATGGCCTTAGTCAGGCACTGGCCGGCAAAACAGACTTGTCTTTTATCGTTCCTAAATCAACTACTTCTCCGAAGAACATGCACCTCATCGGACTTAATGAAAAGCAGCATGCCGCTCATGAAGTAGAGAACGAATCCATTGCCTATAGTAAACTTATCAAAATGCATCAGTTGGATGTGGAGCTTGATCCCTACCAACAATTGCCTTTGCCAAAGAAAGAGAAAGAACAAAAATCTCAAGGCGGCATATACAGCAAGAAAAAGAAAAGTAAAGCACCGGCACGCGCCATTCCACTACCTCCTCCTTCCAGTTCTCCTTTTACCTTTGACATTAAAGACTTATACGGCAATGACCTGTTGAAAAACACAACGGTTTATACCGAGCTTGTGATAGCAGAAACAAAAGACATGGATTTTGATATCATTCATTGTCACGACTGGATGACGATACCTGCTGGCATAGAATTGAAGAAGCGTACCGGTAAACCATTGGTTGTACAAATCCATTCCTTAGAGTATGATCGCAGCGGACCTGAGAGCAACGGACTTATTTTTCAAATCGAAAAATGGGGCATGGAAGAAGCCGACTATGTAGTACCTGTCAGCAATTACACAGGCCGTATCGCTTTCTCTCGTTACGGAGTAAATCCTAAAAAACTATTCACCATACGCAACGGTATGGAAAATATACTTCCTTACAAAAAAGAAAAACCATTTAAAGATCCTTTGGTTGTTTTTGTAGGAAGAATGACCCAACAAAAAGCACCGCTTCAATTCATTGAAATTGCACAGCGTGTGTTGAAGAAAAAGCCGAACACCCGTTTTGTTATGGCCGGCACCGGCAATCTCTTGCCTGAGACGGTAGAGAGCGGAGCGCATCATAAAACAGGAGACAGAATCCACTTTACAGGACAATTGAATCGCGAGCAACTCTTTGATCTGATGGCTATGGCCGACGTGTATTGTATGCCGTCCATGTCAGAGCCTTTTGGATTAACTGCATTAGAAGCCGTGCAATTTAAAGTGCCATGTGTGATTTCTGCGCAATCAGGAATGTATGAGTTATTGAAAGGCGCATTGTTTGCCGATCATTGGAACACCGGAGCATTTGCAGAACACATTGTATCTTTGTTGAGTAATCAGAAATTACGCAGTAAGTGTGTGACGCAAGCCACTAAAGACATTGAAGAATCAACTTGGGAACATGCCGCTGACAGAGCCATGGCTTTGTACGATAAAATACTGAATTAACATTATACTAACACCACTTCTTCATTCGATTAAATTTCAATATCCAAAATCGAAATCACAAATAAACACCAATCAACTAAACAGGAGTAGACTTGCGCCTTTATAATTTGCGGTTTATTTGTAATTTGGAAATTATGATTTGGTATTTCTACACTGTATGTAAACAAAGGGATCGGAAATTAATACATTAAGCTATACTCCATTCATCTATATGCCTTCTGTCTGCCTTTATTTTCAGGTACATCAACCGCTTCGCATTCGTAACTTTTCTTTTTTTGATCTGGGCAAAGAACCGGATTATTTCAACAACGAACTCAACGAAGGGATCCTGAATAAGGTCTCTGACAATTGTTACCTACCAGCCAACAAGCTTTTACTGAATTTGATTGAAACGCATAAAGGAAACTTTAAATGTTCTTTTTCATTAAGTGGTTTGGTGATTGAACAGTTGGCTAAGCATAGACCTGATGTCATCGCTTCTTTCAAAGCACTTGCCGATACGAAGTGCGTAGAGTTTTTAGGGGAAACCTATTATCATTCGCTGGCGGCCTTTTACAACCGCGAAGAATTTGACCGTCAAATTAAACTGCATAAACAAGCAGTCCGCAAGTACCTGGGCGTAACTCCTAAAGTTTTTCGTAACACAGAATTGCTTTATCAGGATGCCATCACCGAGACTGTGCACCAAAATGGTTACGAAGGCATCTGGATAGAAGGGAGTGAAAACAATTTGGGCAAAGCCAATACGAACAGATTATACCGCTCTCATCCGCACGAAAACTTAGCCTTGATTCCGCGTAATTTTATTTTATCGGATGAAATTGCCTTCCGTTTTCACCAACAGAAATCGACACTCAAAGCAGATCAGTTTACCAAAAAGATTCTGCAATTGACAGCCCCTCAAAATACCGTCAACCTTGGATTGGACTATGAAACCTTCGGCGAACATTTTCACGAAGAAGCAGGCATTCTTTCTTTTTTGAGTCAGTGGATCAATAACAGCATCGCAACAAAGAAAATAGAGTTTTTGACACCTTCTGAAACCATAGAACGCTTTTTTACGGTCAAAAAACTCATTGTCCCACACATCACATCCTGGGCTGATTCTGAGAAGAATATCAGCGCATGGGTGCAAAATGACATGCAGAAGGAATGTATTGAGAAACTATACAGTCTCCGGGATATCATATTCAAATTAAAAAACCGATCTTTACAGGAAATATGGTCGGCGCTGCAATGCTCGGATCATTTTTACTACATGAGTACCAAGCAACATTCCGACGGAGAAGTACACAATTATTTCAGTCCTTTTGAAAGTCCACACAGTGCTTATATAGCCTACATCAACATTCTTACCGATCTGGAACTGACCATCGATAAGATGAGGATTTACCAGGTTGAAGAATAAGAGAAGGAAGAATTAGGAGTTTAATGTTATTAATGTTGTCTTCATTTGGGCATTTCCCTCCTTCGTCGGGCCGGGCTTTCGCCACTCGCTTTTTTCTTTGAATCAAGCTTCATGAGTAAAAGCATCTAAAGAAATCAAAGAAAAAGAGCTCAGACAATGGCTCAATCCCTAATGCAAGCTGCGTTAGGGATCGAGTAGAAAGCCCGAAGCGCGCAAGGCTTTTGCGGGGAGACGGACTTGGAGCGAGAGCCCGACCGCCACTCCAAAGACGGAATACCATTTAAGATATACTGGCGGTAACGCCCAAGTCATACAACAATTACTAATTATTCTTCTCCTGATACAAAATAAAAATCTCATTCCTTTACGAATGACAAGCATAAAAATTATCTAAATTTATTTTATGAATTATTTATCCGTAAGCAATCTCTCCAAGAGTTTCAATGAAAAAACTTTGTTTGAAGACCTTACATTCGGAATACAACAAGGAGAAAAGATTGCATTGGTCGGTAAAAATGGTTGCGGGAAATCTACCCTCTTCACTATTTTATCCGGTAAGATCCAACCAGACAAAGGAGATGTAGCCGTCAACAAAGAAATAAGAATTGGCTTGCTGGAGCAGACGCCTGTGGTACAAAACGACAGAACGGTACTCGAGTGGATCTTTGAAGGCAGCGATGAAATTGTAAAAGCCATACAGTTGTACGATCAAGCACTAACCACAGAAGATCCGGATCAATTGACAAAAGCATTTGAAGAGATGGAACGTTTGCAGGCCTGGGATTATGAATCGCGCTGCAAAAGTATTTTATCCGAACTGGGCATTAATAATTTCAATCAGATGACCAACCTGATGTCTGGTGGAGAAAAGCGCCGCATGGCGTTGGCTAAAGTATTGATTACTGAGCCGGATTTATTGTTGCTGGATGAGCCTACCAACCATTTGGACTTGTCGATGATTGCCTGGTTGGAAAACTACTTGAGCAAATCTGATACGACTTTATTATTGATTACCCACGATCGTTATTTCCTGGATACAGTGTGCAACACCATCATTGAAATCAGTGCCGGTAAATTATACAAACATTCAGGCAAGTACGGTTCTTACTTGGAGAACAAAGAAGAGCGTGCGCGTCAACAAGAAGTCGTTACCGGCAAAGCACAGAATCTTTACCGCAAAGAACTGGACTGGATGCGTCGTCAGCCCAGAGCGCGAGGTACCAAAGCCAAGTACCGTGTAGAAGCCTTTTCTGAAACAGAAAAGAAAGCCAATGAAAAAGCGGACGATAGCAAAATTCAGTGGCAGGTAAAAGGTGCCCGCCAGGGAAATAAAGTACTGGAAGCACACAGCTTATCGAAGAGCTTTCCGGATAAAAAAATATTTGAAAACTTTACACATGTTTTCACCCGTAAAGAAAAACTAGGCTTGGTTGGACCTAACGGATCTGGTAAAAGTACATTCATCAAAGTATTGTCGGGTGAACTAAAACCTGATTCCGGAAGAATAGATTTAGGAGAGACCACAAAGATCGGCTGGTTGAAACAAGAAGAAACTTCTTATCCACCTAATGAACGTGTCATTGACATTGTAAAGAACATCACGGAATACATCGAAGTAGGCAAAAAGCAATTGTCCGTAAGTGTCTTCTTGCAAACTTTTGGTTTTAGTGGTACGGATCAATATACTCCTTTTTATAAATTGAGTGGAGGAGAGAAAAAGCGTTTACAGTTGATCATTACTTTACTAAGCAACCCTAATTTTCTGATTCTCGATGAGCCTACCAATGATTTGGATCTAGACACGATCAACAGTTTGGCAGATTTCCTGGAATCTTTCGAAGGATCCTTGCTGTTAATTTCCCATGATCGTTACCTGATGGATTTGGCCGTTGATGAATTGTTCTTATTCGGACAAGGACCGGAAGTAAAACTCTTTAACGGAAACTATACCGACTACCAGGAATATTTAAAGACCAATAGAAATATAAATAGTTCTATCGAGAAAAAATCAGAAACAGCTTCTCCTATTGCTGTGGAGCTTGTTGCTGAAAAAACGAAATCGAAACTCAGTTACAAAGAGAAAAAGGAAATCGAAGACCTGGATAAAGAGATCGAAAAACTGGAAGGTAATAAAGCTGTACTCATAGAAAAGATGAACAACAGCGGCAATAGTTACGATGTTATTCTGTCAGCAGGTAATGAGTTGAAAACGCTGGAAGATAAATTGGAGCAATATACCTTTAGATGGTTAGAGCTTAAGGAAAAAGAATAATTAAAAGTGGTCAGTTGTCAGTGATCAGTTGTCAGAAAATTTATTCTTATACTTACCACTGATGACCGACTACTGACCACTATGAAAGACATTTATATTGAGCAAATCAGCAAGTACACCAAACTCTTGCAAGACAAAAAATCGGCTAGCACTCGTATAGGAACGCTTCGATTGCTGGCTGCCATTTTAACAATGGCATCGGTTTACATTCATTTTAGCTACGATAGTTTTTATGCGATCCTCTTTATTCTTTTTGGAGGCATTGTTTTTTTCTCACTGATTAAAAAACACAATGCTCTTAAAAAACAGATTTTACTTTACAAAGAGTTGATCAACATCAACGAAAACGAAGTAAAAGCGATTCAAGGTGATCTAACCTATTTCCCAACAGGATTAGAATATGTAGAGACAGAACATCCTTACACGCATGACCTGGACATTTTTGGACGTCACTCTTTGTTTCAGCATGTCGACAGAACTTGTACCGCCATCGGTAGAAATAAACTCGCAGCTCTTTTCAAGAAACAAAATCAGCAAGAGATACTAACCAATCAGGATGCCATCAAAGAACTATCTGAAAAAATTGACTGGCGCCAGCATTTCATGGCCAAAGGTTTATTGAATAAAGACGACAAGAATAGCATAGATAACATTCGTCAATGGGTGGCAAGTCCTTCTTACTTTCAATCTCACACCTTGTATAAAAAACTGGGTTATATTCTTCCGGCTGTTTTATATTTATTTGCTGCAACTTATCTGATCACTGATCAGGATATTTATTACCAGGCTGTCACCGTATTCTTTTTTATCAACCTTGGGCTTTTTGGATTTTTGCTTAAGCACATCAAGAAAGATTATGAACAACTTTCTGACAGCAGCAAAAAATTATTTATGTACAGTCGGCTCATTGCTGATATTGAAGGAGAAAAATTTCAATCAGAAAAATTAAAGCAGCATCAACAAAAACTATTCTTATCCAATACGAAAGCGCATAAAGCTTTAGAAGAATTGTCTCGCATCTTGTTTCGCATTGAATCGATGAACTATGGCTTGCCGGCAATTTTCTCTAATGGTTTGTTCTTGTATAATATTCACAGCATTTACGCACTGGAAGAATGGAAGCAACGCTATGCTTCAGGACTGGAGGAATGGTTGGAAATCATCAGTGAAATCGATGCATTGAATAGTCTAGCTAATTTTGCATTCAATAATCCTACTTTTATTTATCCTATTCCGTCCATCAGTGATCAATTGATTGCAGAAGAAATGGGACATCCATTGATTCCCTTAGCTCAAAGAGTGTGCAACAGCATTGCTTTTACCGATCAAAAATTTGTCATCCTGACAGGATCCAACATGTCAGGAAAGAGTACTTTCTTAAGAACCTTAGGATTGAATTTAATATTGGCAAAAATGGGTGCACCGGTTTGTGCCTCACAGTTTATCTTTCATCCTTTTGAAGTATTCCTCAGCATGCGCATTAATGATTCGTTATCAAACAATGAATCGTTTTTCTTTGCTGAATTGAAACGATTGAAATTGCTGATCGACCAACTTACCGCCAATAAAAAGACATTCATCATGCTGGATGAAATTCTGAGAGGAACCAACTCCAACGATAAATACGAAGGCACAGTAGGTTTAGTGAAAAAACTCATGGCACAACGAGCTACAGGTATTATTGCTACGCATGATTTATCCGTTACTCACTTAACGAATGAATATCCGGATTACTTGGCCAATAAATGTTTTGAAGTAGAGATCAGAGCAGAAGATTTATACTTTGATTATAAATTGAAGCCTGGAGTATGTGAGAAGATGAGTGCTTCGTTTTTGATGAAGAAGTTAGATATTATTTAATAGCCTATATTTTTAACTGTCCATTCGTATGAACACGATTAACAGATTTGATGCCCTTATCGAAAAATTCAATCTGACTTCCTTAGAAAAATCTGCATGGACTCATGATGCACATTTAATTGTGGCCTTATGGCATATCAAAAATCTTGAGTTCGCTGATGCAATTTGTCAGCTTAGATCGAAAATTATTTTATTGAATCATTTTCATGGAACTTCCAACACCAAAGAAACCGGCTATCACGAAACCTTAACTGTTTTTTGGGCAAAAACAATTGCTGCCTATATAAAAAAACATCCCACCTTTTCGTTTGAAGAAACAGTTGATAGTTTTCTAAATTCTTCTTTTGCCATAAGAGAACTTCCTTTTGAGTTTTATAAAAGAGAAGAAATTCTCAGTTCCGATTACCGGGCTGTTTACCATGAATCTACGCTTAAGAAATTGAAAGAATAAAATTCATAACTAATGACTCCTGATGAAAAACTTAAAAATCGCTGCCTCACAATTTGAACCCAAAGACGGAGACAAAGCATACAACTTGTCTGTCATTGAATCACTCACTGCCAGAGCCAAGCTGGAAGGAGCAAATGTCGTCAGCTTTCATGAGTTATCCATTACAGCTTATACGTATTTAAAAAATAGTTCCAAGTCAGAACTCTTTGCTATAGCAGAACCAGTTCCTAATGGGCCAAGTACACAAGAATTGATTCGCATCGCTACACAGTATGACATTGTTGTGCTGGCAGGTTTAGTGGAGATAGAAGACGACAAAGTTTACAACACTTACATCTGCGTAGATAAAACAGGATTAAAAGCAAAGTATAGAAAAATACATCCTTTCATCAGTAGCTATCTGTCAGCTGGCAATGAATATGTCGTGTTTGATTTATTAGGATGGAAATGCGGCATCTTGATCTGCTATGACAACAATGTAATAGAAAATGTAAGAGCCACTACTCTATTGGGTGCAGACTTGATCTTCGCACCGCATGTTACCATGTGTACGCCATCCGCTATGCCGGGAAGAGGCTATGTCGAAGATCATTTTTGGAAAAACAGAGAACTGGATCCTGTTTCGCTTCGTCAGGAATTTGACGGACCGAAAGGAAGAGGCTGGTTGATGCGTTGGTTACCCGCTCGTGCGTATGACAATGGTGTGTATTATGTTTTCAC
>JACMQM010000220.1 GCA_014376985.1 Cytophagaceae bacterium
AAAACGCATGATTGCGATCCTCAACAACTGGAAAGCAAAATTTCCGGCCGGTACCAAACCTAAAATGGTATTTGTCTGTGTCAGCGGAGGCGGGCAACGCGCAGCGCTGTGGACATTGAATACCATGCAGTATGTAGACAAGGAGTTGAACGGCGACTTGATGAAGCATGCCACGCTGATTACCGGTGCTTCAGGAGGTATGATTGGTGCCAGCTATTACAGAGAGCTCTACCTGCAAAAACAATTAGGTAAGATTGACGATTTATACAGCACGCAATACCTGACCAATATTTCAAAGGACATGCTGAATCCTGTCATCTTCAGCTTAGTGGTTAACGATTTATTTTTCCGTTTTCAGAAATTCACCGACGGGAAATACGAATACATGAAAGACAGAGGTTACGCGTTTGAGCAAACGCTAAACCGTAACACAGACTTTGTCTTCAACAAAACGATCTCCGACTACCGCGAGCCGGAAGAACGCTCACTTATTCCAATGGTAATCCTATCACCTACCATTGTCAACGATGGCAGAAAACTCTTTATCTCTCCGCAGGACTTATCCTTTATGAGTTCGGCTACTTACAACGCAGAGAAAGACCTTCATTCTAAAATAAAGGGAGTAGAATTCAGAAAAATGTTTGCCGCTCAGGATGCCGATAATTTGCATTACCTAAGTGCGTTGCGAATGGTGGCAACATTCCCTTATGTGACACCCAATGTGCAACTGCCAAGTGAACCGACCATGGAAATCATGGATGCGGGTTTGGCTGATAATTTTGGCATTAACGATGCCGTTCGATTTTTGTATGAATTTCAGGATTGGGTAGAAGAAAATACGGGAGGAGTTGTATTCGTTAACATCCGTGATTCCGAAAAAGAATCTCCGATTGTCGATAACCAAAGTCCTTCTGCCTGGCAGAAAATATCCAGCCCTATTAGTTCGTTATACAGCAACTGGGATTACTTCCAGGACCTGAGTAATGACAACATGCTCGAGTACGCTCAGAGTTGGCTGGATGCAGATTTAGACGTGATTGAATTTGAATACATTCCTAAATCCAAGTTTTGGCATAAAATGCAGGAACGTAAAATCAATCCAGAAGAAATCAGTAAAATAGAAGGAGAAGAACGTGCCGCATTGAGTTGGCATTTGACCACCAGAGAAAAAGAAAGTTTGGTTCGTACAGTATTGGAATCCAACAACCAGGCTTCATTGAGTAAACTCAAGAAAGTATTAGCACCCGAACCGGATTCCCTCGCATTGACCCCCTAATCATTTGTGTTGAGGTATTTAAAATTCCTTTTGTATGGCCTTTTTATTGTTAACGGCGGAGCACAGGCCCGAACGGTAACGCTTAGCGTCTACAATGAAATTAATTCTTCTATCATTGCCTTTCCTCATGTGGTGGTGGATGATAGTATACATCTCATCGGAGATGCACAGGGTAAAGTGATTATTCCCTGTACACATAAAAAAACCATTCTTAGAGTCAGTAATTTTCAATACCACGAAAAAACAATCGTGATAGAACCAGGTGATACAGACCTGGAGATTTCTATTAAGCTCGGTATATATAAACTTTACATACCGGAAGAATATTCCACGGAACTGGCTGTTTCTATTGTCAAACGGGCACAATACAATGCCCGTAAAAATGATTTTCTAAATACTAAGAACACTTCTTTCAAACTGTATACCCGATTCACCATCAGCAGTGAAGAACCGGATGCCTTCAACAGTCTCTTGCTGGGATTTTTAAAAGTGTTCGGAGTTAAGGCTCCAAAGTTATTCTCGCCGGAACACCATTTGTACATCATGGAAACGAACAGTGACTTTTACTTAAGAAATAAAGTCAAGCGAAAAGAGTTGTACAGAAGCACTAAATCATCCGGATTGGCGCTGCCTCTGGTATTTGCACAAACATCGCATGAGTTCATTCCAAATCCCTACAACAACTTCATTAAAATCAATCAAAAAGATTACGTCTCTCCCCTTGCCGAAAATGCGTTGCAAAAATATTCTTATGCAGTAGTAGATTCCTTTACCACAGCCGGTGTGATTTACTGGACAGTAAAGTTCACACCGAAAGCCAACAGCAACTTCAATGCGATGTATGGTTTAATGACTGTTTCGAGTGCCAACTTCAGCATCAAAAATTTTATTTGTTATCCAGCATGGGACAATAAAAACTATAAAGAATATTGCCTTACGTACGGCGACGATAAAGCTTTGCAGAACTATAGTATACGTATATCTAATGTCTCTCCTCTTCAAAATGTAAAAAAGAAATTCTTTATACAATCCTCTACAGATTTGTATCCGGATGTGCTAGCTACCACCAAAACCAAGTTTGACGAATACGTTGTTGAGATCAATGATACAGTGATTGTAGAAAAGCCAGATAAAATATCAGGTTTTACAAGGCCTTATCCATTGACCACTTCAGATTCACTCACTTATAATTATTATGACCAAGTTAAATACGCAAAGTTTATTCAACAGTTGTTGAACGTTGGAGAAAACGTTTACTATGGATTTATTCCTTTGGGAAAAGTAGATCTGGAGACCAACAAAATTGTCAACTTAAATGGTGTAGAAGGTTTTCGTTTGGGCTTGGGAGGTATAACCAATGAAAACTTCAGCAAACGTCTATCGTTAAAAGGCTTTGCAGCTTTTGGTATTGGGGACAAAAGAGGCAAATACGGTGTAGGAGGTTCGTATAAAATGAATAAACCTTTAGAATGGAAAATAGGCGCTGACTACAGTTACCAACTGACCGAAGCCGGATCTAGCGATCAATATTTTTCAGATCCTGTATTTTCCAGTGAGCGACTTCGCAAATACCAATTACGCATTATGGATTACAACAGCAGTTTGGCTTTGTACTCTACCATTCATCCTTACCAAAATGTAGATCTTTATGTAGCCAGCGAATGGCAGGACTTGCATACAGCTTACGATTATTTTTATAATGGAGAAGACAAGCATCACATGCAGTTTAACTTGCTAAAAGTATCTGCACGTATCGCTCCTTTTGAGAAATACATTAAACTATCAGAACGTAAAATACAATTGGGTAGCAAGTATCCTGTATTGTATGCGGGGTTTACACAGAACTATGAGAACGGTGTTTTCAAAAGTGGATTTACCTTTTACAAATGGGACATCCGCATCGATCAGGAATTTAAACTGGTTCGATTTGGAACTACACACTTGCAGTTTATAGCCGGCGCTACAGAAGGCAGTGCACCTTACACAGCCCTATTCAATGGCAAAGGAAGTTTAAAATCCCCTTCGGTTGTGATTCACAACAGTTTTGAAACCATGGGTTACAATGAATTTCTCAGCGATCATTACTGGGCTATTTTTGTTTCACACAATTTTGGCAGATTGTATTACCGCAGCAAATTATTTAAGCCATCGCTTTTGCTTTTGTACAATCATGGGAATGGAACATTGAAAAATCCGGAACGTCATCAGGGAGAAATTCTTCCTTTTAAGACCATGGATAAAAATTATTCGGAAGCAGGATTAGTACTGAACGATATCCTTTCGTTTGGATTATCCGGTTTGAAAGTAGGTCTAGGAGGCGGCGTATTCATGCGTCTGGGAGAATATCAATACAATACTTTTGGAAAAAACATTGTTTGGAAATTTTCAGTCAACTTCAATATCTAATATGAAGATCAGCAAAGAACAATTATTTGAAGCCTTCGGCGAAATCCTATATGCCTTGGCAGCAGTAGATGGAAAAATTCAACAGGAAGAGAAGGAACTGATTGCACAGGCCATCAAACATCACCGTCATGAGTACGATATTTTATTTTCCTTTAAACAGGGAGTAACGAAAGCCCAAACAATCAAGGATGCTTTTGTCAAAGCAATGGAAACTTTCCGCAACTACGGAGCTTTCGACGGCTATACCGATTTTAAGATCATACTAGAGAACCTCGCTCAATCGTGTCAGGGTATATCGAAAGAGGAACAGGAAATCATTGATCAGTTTCACAAGGAGTTGTTGGGGAATTTTAAAATGTAGAGATTTTTTAATTTTGAATAATAAATAGATAGCATTAATTTTCTAATCAAGATAATACGGGGTCATTTTTACAAAATAATTCGGGCGTGACCCTGCGGGTCGGGCTATCCGCTACAAGTCCTCGCTCGATCATATTTTAGATCATTAACTATCACGGCTCCTCGCTGTGGGCTTTCCGCTCCTATCCCTCACGCAAATAAAAAGCGGTAAGCAGTAATTTCTTACTGTTCACCGCTTACAAAAATAAAATTGTTTAAATCTAGACTAAACTTCTATTAAAAAATAGTTCTCCTTTATACTTCACTATTTTTGTTTAAATTTCAATACGCCTATTTTTGTTTGTTTGACGTTAACATCTGAAGAACTAACAATACAAAAATCTCTTGTAATTTGTAAAGACACTGCTGGTTCCAAATGCGTCATATTTTTCTTGTTATCATTTACTAATACTCTGGTCTTAGTCATCTTCCCAAGCTTATCTATTTTAACGGATGAAGTATAATCACCTCTGGGATCACCGATGGCACGATAATCTTTGACTAAGGGAATCTTTACATTCTCATCCGATTCATTGTAAACGAAATATAAGTCCTTATCAACCATGCCAAATATATAAGAGAAGAATCTTAAATGCGTGATATCATTACTGGCCTGAAAGCGCATAGGAACACAGTTGAACCACTCCAGTTCTGCTTTAGGAGTTAAACTTACCACGATTAAATCTTTCAGGTAAAAAAAATTTCTGCCATTAGCAGATGCTTCCTGACTGTAAGGAACGCAAATGGAAGGTGATCTCATAGAAATCTTAATGGGAGGCGTATCAGCCCATAGGTATTGCTTAGGCACAAGCATTAGTATACTTCCGTCTTTACGAAGTATGATTTTATCCACTTTATAACCCCACAAAACAGCTGCTCCTGAATTCGCTTTCTCTTCATTTACTATATTGCCCTTGAGAGCAGGTGTAAAAGGATATTGTTTTTGCAAGACTACTTTTTTAGAGGCCAAATCATACTTAGTTAAAAATACACCCTCTGCGTATCCGTCAACACTGTACATATCTCTTTTGTTCTCTTTTCCATACAATCCGCCGACTAAGAGGTTGCCGTCTTCACTCTCCTCTGCTTTCACTCCCCATAAAAATGAGCTGCCTGATTGAGGTAAATACTCTTCTGTTTTTTTCGTTTCAAACTGGTGAATTTTTAAGCTGTAAAAAAAAACACGTGGCTTTTCGCCTCCGTCTTTTCTTACTCTACCCAATACGCCTAAAACATTCTTGGAAGTAAGGAAAAACTCCTTATCAAAATAATTATCCGCCAAATAAGAACAATCTAAATTTACTGACCATACTTCTTTCAACTGATCATCGAATACTACATATACAAATTTTTTGTTTTGACCTTTGTCTTCCTCGTCATCAATCTGAACAACAACTTTACTAGAATCCTTAGACACATTCAATTTAAAGTCCGTCTTTCTTTTACCGTTATCCACGTGAGATTTAAAAAGAACTTTGGGCGATGCTTCAACAATGCCTTCATTGCTGATGGTGCTAGCTAATAAATATTTATCATTCGCCTTTTTATCCCAAAAAGTAGAGAATAAATATTTCTTTCCTTTTAAGCTTACGGCTTTCAAATAAGCTACTTGATTATCCTGAAATCGAATGATCAGATTGGTTTGTACAATTATTTTACCTTGACTATTAATTTTATTAAACATAGCGGTTTGATCTCCCATTGATAATTGAGAATGCAGATTTTCCGATATGGTCATATACCCTTTATTGTCCTGACCTATATAATCGGCTTGAAAAAGGAGCTTTCCATTATTGAATTCTTGTGACCATTTGACATCAAAATTTTCTTGTCCTAAAACTAATCCATGAAAAGCAAAAACAAGAAGAGCAATACAGTAAATTTTACACATAAGAGATGTTGTGATTTAACTAAAGACAAAATATAATATACTGATTAAAAAAAGCTATTTCCCACTCTTATCAATAGAGCTATCAAGGCTTCTGGTAACTGGAGAGGTAATCAAACCCTTTGGATAACGTTTCCATTTACAGTCCAAAACAACAAGTAATAAAAATTTTCCGTCCTGTAAAACAGATGAAAAACTGAATTTAATGATTTATAGTTCTTGAATTTCAACAACCGGATCTGATATAACCGCTTCATTTTTTTCAAAACGCAGATTCTCGATGATGAACTGTTGTCTCTCTGCGGTATTCTTACCCATGTAGTAATTCAACAATTTACTGATGGAAGTTTCCTTCTGTAAAATAACAGGATCAAGTCGAATGTTGTCACCGATGAATTGTCCGAATTCATCCGGAGAGATTTCACCCAAGCCTTTGAATCGTGTAATCTCAGGTTTGTTACCCAACTTACGAATCGCTTTTTGTTTCGCTTCTTCGCTGTAACAATAAATCGTTTCTTTCTTATTACGCACCCTAAATAATGGTGTATCCAGAATGTATAAGTGTCCATTACGCACTAAATCTGGAAAGAATTGTAAGAAGAATGTCATCATCAACAAACGGATGTGCATACCGTCCACATCGGCATCGGTAGCCAATACGATTTTATTGTAACGCAAACCGTCCAATCCGTCTTCGATGTTTAGCGCATGTTGTAGTAAATTGAACTCTTCGTTTTCGTAAACGATTTTCTTAGTCAGTCCATGACAGTTGAGCGGCTTACCTCTTAAGCTAAATACCGCTTGTGTTTCTACACTTCTTGATTTGGTGATAGAACCACTTGCCGAATCCCCTTCCGTAATGAACAAAGTAGAATCGAAACGTAGGTCTTTCTTTTCTTCGTCAAAATGAACCCGGCAATCGCGTAATTTCTTATTGTGCAAATTGGCTTTCTTTGCTCTTTCATTTGCCAGCTTCTTAATGCCGGCTATGTCTTTTCTTTCACGTTCCGATTGAAGAATACGCTTTAACAAAGCATCTGCCGTAGCTGAATTTTTATGTAAATAATCGTCAAAGGCCTTCTTAACAAAATCATTGATCCAATTACGGATCGTAGGTCCTTCCGGACCTGCTTGTATAGAACCCAGTTTGGTTTTGGTTTGTGATTCGAATACCGGTTCCTGTACACGAACAGCAATCGCTCCTACAATGGAAGCGCGGATGTCTGACGCGTCAAAATCCTTCTTATAGAAATCTCTAACGGTTTTCACTACGGCTTCTTTAAAGGCCGCTAAGTGCGTTCCTCCTTGTGTGGTATACTGGCCGTTTACGAAAGAGTAATATTCTTCCCCGTATTGGTTGGCATGCGTTAAAGCGATTTCAATATCCGTACCTTTTAGATGAACAATCGGGTAACGGATATTTTCCATATCCGATTTCTTGTGCAACAAATCATACAAACCTTTTTCCGAATGAAATGATTTTTCATTGAATTTGATCGTAAGACCAGCATTCAGGAAGGCATAATTCCACATTTGTTCTTCCAAAAATTCTGGAATGAAGTGAAAGTTTTTGAAAATGGTATTGTCCGGAATGAAAGACAAGATGGTTCCATTTTTCTCCTGGGTAGCAGATTCTTTATGGTCATTGACCAGATTACCTTGTTCGAAATCTGCAATCTTAGTGCGTCCCTCACGAACAGACTGCACCCTGAATTGAGAAGACAAAGCATTCACTGCTTTGGAACCGACACCGTTCAATCCTACCGATTTTTGGAAAGCACCGCTGTCGTACTTGCCACCTGTATTGATTTTGGAAACGCAATCGATCACTTTACCCAAAGGTATTCCGCGACCATAATCACGCACGTCTACACGTTTATCTCCGATTTTAATTTCAATTAATTTACCATGCCCCATCATGTGCTCATCGATAGAGTTATCGACAATCTCTTTCACCAATACATAAATGCCGTCATCATATGCCGATCCATCACCGAGTTTACCGATGTACATACCAGGACGAAGCCTGATGTGTTCTCTCCAATCGAGTGACTTAATGCTGTCTTCGGTATAATTTGTATTCTTTTCCGCCATGTTTTGTATGAATATGATATTCTACGTAGGATAAATTTACAAAAAATAGCCAAGTGATGCGTGGATGACTTATCCACAGGGAAGTTAGCAGGCAAATTACTGAAAACGAGTAGATAAGAGATGAGAAATGAGAAATGAAGACTACTTTTCATCTCGCATTTACCATCTCTCCTCTCTATCAAAGCCTTATTTCAAAGCCTTGTTTCGTGTCTCACGAAACAAACCAAAAAATTCACCACCCAAATTCCTCCCTCAAATCCTTCACAAAAGAATATCTTTTCACTCCCTTCTCATAAAAAACTGCTTTCGAATAAGGATAGTCACAAGGATCATACGCCAACCTCCAATGTTTAGATACTGGATTTAAATGGATATAATTCAGCTTCTGGTAAGCTACAGGACTCGTGTACAGATGAACCGCTAAAGAATCTCTTCTCCAAAATTCATGGGCTTTATTGGCTGCGTTAACAGCATAACGAGACAATTTATTTTTATTCTCCTCAATCAACATTTTTCTAAACTCATGAGCGGTATATTTCAACAAAGAAGCCTGTGGCATTTCCTTTCCATTTTTCTCTTTTATTCTCCAGATCATGTGGATGTGATTAGGCATGATCACAAAAGCAAACACATCAATTTTTCCTTTGTCACTTAAATAGCTTAAAGAATCGATGATGACATTTTTGTAAGCATCGTCTTTTAATAAGTATTGCCATTGGTTGATGGTGGCAGTCCAGAAATAGATTTGGCCGAGGGCCATGTAATTCTTTCGTTTGTAATCGGGAGAGTTGATGTTCATAGTTAAAAAATTATTGATTTAATTAGGATGTGTTTTGTGAGACACAAAACACTGTGTTAAAAAATATGTAGTTTGTTAATTATACGTGTTTCGTGTGGACACGAAACACTGCTTTTTATTAAAAATGCATGTTTTACATGCCATGCCTTGGTTTGTGTCGCACAGACCTATCCCCACCCATTAACAAAAAATAACCTATAATTCATAGACATAAAAAAATCCTGTCGCGCTTCTCACACAACAGGATTTGATTTAAACAATTAGTAATTATGATTACTCGTTAATCACAATCTTCACAATCTTATCGTTCGGCTTGATCTGATCAATCACATCCTGTCCTTCTACCACTTTCCCGAAGCAAGTATGCACGCCATCCAAGTGAGAGGTATTGTTTCTGCTGTGGCAGATGAAGAACTGAGAACCTCCTGTATTTTTGCCGGCATGTGCCATGGACAATACACCACGGTCGTGGTATTGATTATTTCCTTTTGTTTCGCAATCGATTGTATAACCCGGTCCACCAGCACCTGTTCCATTAGGACAACCACCTTGGATCACGAAGTCAGGCAATACACGGTGAAATGTAAGTCCGTCGTAAAATCCTTTCTTAGACAACTTCACGAAGTTCTCTACCGCTTTAGGAGCATCTTGCTCGTAAAACTCTATTTTCATAACACCTTTTTCGGTGTGTAGTTCTGCTGTTTTCATAGATCAAAATTAAGAATGTTTTAGGTTGAATACAAGTGAATTTTATAGTGGTAAGGGGTAAGTTGTAAGTTTTACTATTTATTATTTTTTACTAACCACTTACAACTTATTACTTTCAATTAACATTACTTTCCCTCTGTCGCTTACCGAGTACTGCTTACCTGCTTTCTCTAATACTATTCCTTTGCTGCCATCGATTTGAATGAAGCTATTGTAATCCGGTTCGATCACCCACTTGCCTGATTTGTTGATGACGCCTGTTTTACCATTTAATTTTGCCGGTGCTAATCCTTTATAAAATACGCCTACACGATCAAACTGCGCAGGAATCGTTTCTTCCATGGAAGAGTTTGCAAAACCCCATTTGTCTTTTGCATTGTAGGCAATCAAGCTTTCACCCCAATAGCCTGCGTCTTTCCATTTCGTTTTCGTTGCTTCGCCGTTTGGTTTGATTAGTGAAACTGTTTTACCGCTGTATGCTTTAAATTGTGAAGCGCCGCAGTATACAATGCTGTCGTACTTAGCAGGCGTAATCAATTGTCCATCGCTTTGCAACAATCCTTTTTTCTTGGACTTCCCTATTACCGCAGGAAATTCAGGACCTGTCATGCTGATCTCGTCGTACGCTATTTCACCTTGCGTTTGCATGTTGTAATTCACCACACCAAACTTACCTTCCTTCTTCACTTTGAACAAACCATTACCGGATGGATAAACCCAATCGTACGTTTCCGGCCAAATGACTTTAGTATCGTTTCTCAAACCCCATAGGCCATTCTTTTCTACAAACCATTCCTTCTGTTTAGTATTTGCCACCGACACAATCTGATCGTAAGCTGCAGGAATGACAAGCATTCCCTTATCGTTCACGACACCATACTTACCCAATTGTTTGACGATAGAATAACCTTCGTACAAGGGTTCAGCGGATTCAAACGCCGTATTGAAAGCCAAATGATTGGTGATGCTGTTGTAAAAATAAAACTGACCATCTCGCACCACTCTGATCACTATCGTACTGTCGTTGGGATAAACCTTCTCGTAACTTTGTGCTGGCATGTATTGTTTTGCTCCTACCGGAAACAATTCATACTTGCCTCCTTTTGACAATACCCATAATGTATTTTCAATGTTTCCTTCGATCTTATCAAAGTCGAATGGAACAACTGTTTGATTCTTGATATCAATAATTCCCCACTTGCCATTTTTCTTCACCGGTGCTTGTCCCTGTGTAAAAGGCTTTGCTCCCTCGTAACTCACAGGAATATAGACTTTGCCCATACGCGTAGTGTAGCCGTACAATCCTTTTTGCATTACTGGAGCATAACCAGCATGGAATGCACCTACACTGTCGTATTCGATCGCAAGCTGCACAAGGCCTTGCTGATTGACTAAACCGTATTTATTTTGTTTTTTCACAACGAACAAATTCGGCAAAGATAAACCTATGCTGTCGTATTGCGGCTCGCTGATCATCTTTCCGGAGATGTGGAAGATTCCCCATTTCTTATTTTGTTCAAATAACAATTCGAATTGTGTCAAACGTTTAACGTGTTCTAAATTAAGC
>JACMQM010000221.1 GCA_014376985.1 Cytophagaceae bacterium
ACCGGTACAGTGGCCAGTTCCTTTGTTTCCGACGCGCCGTTGATGCCAGGACGGTTGTAGCATAATACTTTTGCAAATTTGGAAACACTTTGCGGAATCGAGCCCCAGTTGTCCATACCTTCTCCCATGCCTGCTTCAAATACCACGGTGATATTGCCTTTGCCAAATAGTTTGTATTGAATAGTGACGCCATTGATGATGGTGGTTTGCACCGGTTGTGCAAAGGAACATGACGCAGCGAATAATAAAATGAAAAGACAAAGAATACGGATCATAGCCATGGAAATATCTGCCTGTAAAATACTTCTTTTTCAACTGTGAACGTAATTTAATCTAACGCTACTAGAGCCCGGTGTCTTGATGATGTATAGCCCTCAGCACAATATAAAACAACAGCGCCACCAGCATCACTCCCAAAACGCTTCAGCTGATCCAGAACTTACGGCTTTTCCAGATTTGTCCCTTACAACGAAAAAGCAACACGAATAAAAACGCGACCCACCCAATACCCAGATAGGGCCACCATACTGCTATACTCATTCGTGTAAATTTTGTAGGCTTCGCTGCAAGATAATGTTTCAAAAATCTCCTGCAAAAAATTATTTTCTAAACGGCAGACTTTTCTCTGTTATAAAAAGCCATCGAAGATACGGATGACTTTAAGAAAATGACACTAATTCTTCTTTAAGACGCAAAGCTTGGTGCGGCTGGCGTCCACGAAAAGAGCGAATTTTAGAAGACCTGTCAGAAATTAACTTCGTAACTTATCCGGACCAAGAGGTCTTCTAAAATTGCTTTTGGTGGCTCCCTTTTCTTTTGTTTCTTTTCTTTTGGGTGAGCAAAAGAAAAGAAAAAGGATGGTATGGAAGACAAAGTATTCATTGCGTAGCTTGTAAATAATAAACTATGTAATGAATAATTTTACTTGATCAAATAAACCTGTTGTGAACGTATCGCAGAAAGCGTATGTCGTCATGATTTGAGAAATCGGAGTATAGACATTTCACAAATGCCGAATACATTTTATTAAACGATTTCATTCTCCTAATGACACTGCCATTGGGCCCGTATTGATTTCCCAGAAGTCTGTGGCTGTCTGGTTTCCTAAATGGTTTAGCTGTGCTCGTTGAGTCAGTTATACACAAGTCTTTCGACGGTTTCGTTACTAGACAAAACACTTAAATCTTTGGATGAAAATTAATTTTTACGGAACGAAACTAGAGAATTTAATAATTAAATTCTCTTAGATAAATCCAATTGTAAGGAGTCAAATCGAGGCTCTGCAAGTAAGAAAAATACATTACACTGGATATTTTGTAGAAGTATAAGAATGGAGAGTACCGGCTTCGTTAGGGGTTGAGCCATTGTCTGACCTCTTTTTGTTTGATTTCACAAGATGAATTTACATTTAAATATGATTCAAAGAAAAAACGGCTCATTAAATGAGCCTATCATTAAATATAGTCATCCCTCGGACCAGGCTTTTGCCACTCCGATCAAACAAGGTTTCACCCTTAAGCTCAGAAACCCATTAAGGTTAAACTGTTTATTTTGCTGCTTTTTCACCGACCGGTAGATTGTATCTCATGGCCAAGCGGTTCGCCTTGTCTTGTGCCTCTTGTAAGGTGTTGCTGGTAAAAATTTTATACTTGCCGCTTTTGCGTACAAAATAGACTTGATACTCTACCACCCGTTCACTGGCATCTTTATCACTCAACATGCCTGGGCTAAAATAGGATTTGTTCACATAAGAATATTCTCGGACGCATATTCTTCTTATTCCTCTAATGGATTTCCATGAACCGGTTTTCCAAAATAAGATGCGGGTGTACATTCTATAATGTGATTCTGTATATTCTATACCAGATGATAAGACAAATAAAGCAAAACAGCCAACAGCCAAAAAGCTTCCTCCTATTACATTCAACGGAATGTCATTATGAGTAAATGCCGCTATGCATAAGAGTAGTATAACTATGCCGATGTAGATTTTACTTTTCATCAACAGTAATATAAACTTCCAATAGATGTGATACAACATTATAACATCTATTGGCAAAGGCCTTGTAACTGTGTAAAGTACAATATAGGATTTTCTACTATTCTGAAGCTAGCCATAAAAAGAGCGCTTGAACAAACGTTCTGTCGCTTTTTTAAATTTATTCCTTTCTCTCTCTTCTTTTTCCAAAAATCATTAATCCATATCTGGAATGTCTTTCCCTTCTAATGGCAAGTTGTAGCGTTCCGATAATTCTTCCGCTTCTTTTCTGGCGGTCGACAAAGAAGAACTGGTAAATACTTTGTCATACTTGTTTTTACGCAACAGGTATACTTGAAAAATAACTTTGCGGGCATCGTTACTGTCTTCGCCTCCTCTTGCAATGTATGAATACCGACGAAGCACGACTTTCTGTACCGACTTTATGGAATATGATGTACCTGTATGTAAAAAACCCTTTATCAATTTATAGTGTGTAGGTGTATACTCTACGGCTATCGACCGCTCCATCATCATCACCATCATAATGGGCGCTGTCACTAAGCCAATGACCAGTATAACTGAATTACCTGTACACAAACAAAGCACAGCGCATATAAGCGCCGAAATAACAACGATTGTGTTTTTATGCATTTTTAAATGACTTTTTTACTAAATAATTTGTTCTCAAAAAAAGAGTGAAGAAAAAAGAAATTTATTCTCTTCATTTCTCCACTCGCTTTCTTACTAATGACTAACACCTAACAACTAGTTTGCTCCAATCATAATAAACGATCCCCAAAAATGCGGGTTGTTGTATTTGTTCATGATCTCAATCTTTGCGGCTGTAAAGGATCCGCGCTTGTCGCTGGTTTCCATCCATTTTTTATAGAAGGAGGACATTAACTCTGCCGTTACATGATCGGATACTTTAAACAAACTCATCACCACCGATTTCGAACCGGCCACCAGGAAAGAACGTTGCAAACCAAATACACCTTCTCCCAATTGCACTTCACCCAAACCTGTTTCGCAGGCGCTGAGTACCACTAATTCTGTTTGGTCAAAGTTGAGGTTCATCGCTTCATAAGCGGTTAAAATTCCTTCTTCTTTGTTGAAGGCAAACACGTGTTCGTTTTGCAACAACTGCCCCCCGTTCTTCAACAACAAGCCTGAACGCAGCAAAGGGTTTTCCACCGCTTTATCTGAGAAATCATCTAAGCCCTCGTCATCGCTTTCTTCGTTTTGCAAAAAGAATCCGTGTGTGGCAATGTGGAATACACCTGGGTTAAATAATTTTTTCAACTGGCCTTCCGTCGCCTCTGCTCCAATGTACGTTATCACATGACGGTTAGCAGACTTAAGGTTAGATTCTACTTGCAGTACTTCTGTTTCCGCACCCGGCAGCTGAGATACCGTATGATGCGTTTTTGTATCTGTAGCTGCTGCATAATATTGCGGATTGCCTATCAATACCATGTTGTCCACTTTCTTGTCTTCCGCTGTTTTTGTTTTGCTCTTCATTTTCAGCATTCTGCTTTCCACCAAGTCGCGTGTACTACTGATCAATACAATATTGTTTTGTGTCAACAAGTAACTGCTCTCCGGTGTTTTCAATGTTTCCAGGTTCAACTGATTGTAAATACCATCGCCTGAAAAGTAAACCGTCATCTTGTCATCTTTCACTAAAGGCTTGATGTCTTTCCAGTACATGTCATAGGAACGCTCATCCGCGATTTCGTACTTGATACAGTTTCTGTAATAACTGATACCTCTTGTATTCATGCGCAAGCCATTCTTCATCACAATAAACTCAGGATTCTTTTTGGTCGTGGCAGAAACAGCCATTACCGCATACCAGATAACGGTATCGTTGAACTTCTTATCAAACACACGGAACGGAACTACTTCCAATGCTATTTCGTTTTTGTTCAATACTTTCTTCAAGGATACCCAGCCTTCTATTTTTTGCGTGGCAAAGTTTTTGGCAAACAAATCTGAGCTCTTACTCAATTTCTTCTCGTAGTTCTCAATCTGTAGTTCCAGTTTATCAATGTCGATTCCATCTGCCTTGCGTTGTGCCGGCGACATAGATACCGCTACACCCAAGTCTTCCTTTAGATCCACCCATTCTTCGTAATTTTTGATGAGTACCGTATCGCCGCTGGTCTGGATGCGTTGCTTCATTTTTAACGAAGAACTCAACAAGATCGCTTTTGTCTTCAACGTAATATCATAGACTTTGCCGACCATGTTTGGATGGTGTTCATGCTGCGTGAAGGCCAATGTATTGTAAAACTCAAAATGACCCTTCACTTTCACCCAGTAATTAGCTTTTCCTCTCTCGCTTAAAGAAGGAAATATTTTAGTCAGGTATACCAATGATTTGTCTACTGTTTCTTCCGAAGACTCAATGGCATGCTTCACATCACCCAATACATAATAAACCTGTGCGCATTTTCCTTGTGCTTCCAGGTAGTCGGGGTGATTCTCGTCAAACAAATCTTTGAAGGCGTTTCTTGAACGCTCATATGACTTTAGCGCTTCCGGATAATTGCCTTGCACGGTTAAAATATTTCCTGTCAGGTAATCAATGCGTGCCGAGTAAAAATTATTGTCACCCAATACTTTCACCCAAATGCTTTTCGCTTGCTTAATATAATCAACCGCTACCTCTACTTTACCTGTATTGAGATAATACACCGCAGCGTTTTCCAAAGCGATCGCATATTCCGGATTGGTTTCACCCAATTCTTCTTTTAGGATTTCCAATGATTTGTTAAACAACACCTCACTGTTAGCGCTGGTGTTGAGTTTCGGTGCATCGGTCTTCTCCTTTTTCTTAGTGCTTACCGCTCCTACACTTCGTGTAGTTCCTCTGTCGCCTTCTTGAGAAAAATTGCTGACCAATGTTTTCTTCGCATCAACTTGACTGTAATGTTTCGCCAAAGCCAACTCGTGCATGTACTTGGCTACCTTGATGTGATTTTCTCCGAAGTGCGTCACATTGATGTCCACCACCTTCTTGATGGCTTTCTCTGCCTGATCGTAATCACCGATTGCGGTGTAAAGCATTTTCTTGTATACCAATACATCGGCATACTTGATCGAGTTTTCTCCAAACAATTTGTAAGCAATTGCGAGAGCCTTGTCTACGTTTGTTTCTGCTTCGGTATAGTTACCCGTTACAATTTTCAGGTAAGCCAAATAACACAAAGGATTGATCAAACTCTTATGTTCAGGACCGAAACGCTTCTGACGCATGGCGATGATGTCGTTGAGTGCTTCTTCCGTTTTTTGATATTTTCCTAAATAGATGTTCAACAAAAACACATCTTCCTGTGCGGCGTAAATATCTGTTTCTTCAAAGAACGAGCGTTTCAATAAACGGCGTTCTTTATTGAAGACCGTACTCGCTTCTTCGTACAAACCTTGCACAATAAGAAAACGTCCCAGAGTTTGCAACAAATGTGCCTGATCCTGAATGTGGCGACGTTGAATGTTCTTTTCAAAAATCAAACGCGCTTCTTTTAATTTCTGATCTGCTTCCAGGTAATTACCAATGGTCACTTCAAAATCCGCATGGCGGTCCAATGCAATCGCGTAATCTATAGACGTAGGTCCGAATTTAATTTTAGCATCTTCCACAATGTCATTGTACAAGGCTTCTGCTTTATCATATCGTTCCAGCACTTCCATCAAATGCGCTTCGCCATATTTATGCTGGTTATAATACACGCTGTAATGTGAAATGCTTACGTCCAATACACTGTCAAAACTTGTGTTGTAAATGTTTTCAGCTTCTTTAAACTTGTCAGAATATTCCGTATAAAAAGCCGCCAACTTCAGCATCGTCAAATGATAGGCCGGTGCTTTCTTGCCATTGAGCTTTTCATAAATGTCCACCGCCTTCATCATGGACGCTTCTGCTTTGTCGATTTCATTGGTGTTGATGTAGGCATCAGCAATTTTAATCAAGGCATCAGCACGGTTCTTATGGTAGGGAGGGAGTACGCCCTCATTTCCTAAATAATCTTCCAGGTGCCTGCCTGCTCTCTTCCATTCGCCGTTATAGATTTCACGTTCTACATCAATCAATTTGTTATTTTCGTAAGCCAAACTGTTTTTACCATAATACCCCAATACCTGCACATCGAGGTTGTTGTTACGGACCGTTGCTTCTTCAGGACGCCCTTGTTCGATGAGGTTGCGAATAAGTTCTCGTTGTATCTCCACAGCTACCGGAGAATATTGTTTGTAGAATTTCTGTGAGGCTCCCAATGCTTTAGACAAAGCTTTCTCTTCTTCCTTCAAGTCGTCTTTGACATTGTAGAGTTGCCCCTTCAGCAAGTAGGCTTGCGCCAATAAGCCTTCGTGGTATTTCAAATTTTTCTTGATCCAGACTTCTGATTGATTCAGCACTTTCAAAGCAGAATCGATGTAGCCGTTTTCTCTAAAAATTTCCGCTTTCATTAAAGCCAGTGTAGCGTATTGTTTTTTGCGCAGGAGTAAGTCTTTCTTTTTTACTTTTCCGTAATGCAATACGCCTTCTTTATCCGGAATAGAATCGTATGCTCCTGTGCGCAAAAACGCACGCGTCATATACTGGTCTATGTTTTTCTGAGCTGCATTGTAATAGCCCTGACGAAATTGAGTTTTTGCAAAACCAGCTGCCGCATCTGCCGCATACGAATTGTTCTTTTCTTCTCTCTTATAAACTTCGCTGTTGAGTAATTCTTTGTACAATTCTTCTGCTTTCAGTTGATTGCCAACATTCGCATACGCTTCTGCCAAAGCGCCGACAGAAATAATATACACCGACAGATCTGTCTTATCTGCCTGAGCAAATCCTTTTTCTGCTTCTCCGAGGTAGGTGTAATAATCTTCTACTTCTGAAATGGCAATGCTGAACAACGCCGCATAGGATTTCAACGTCACACGGTACAAGGACTTCTCATCGTAACGTTTGGAAAATGTTCTGGAGAATTCTTTTACACGCGTCAATCCAAATTTATAATTACCGGAGCGGTAATACTGATCCAGCAAAAGAATTTTTTGCTGATCCCCTTTTGCTTTCGCCGCCTGATCAGGCTTCGCAAGCAGGGCAAGAGGCAGTAGCAAGAGCAAGAGAATGGATATACACTTCGCGCTCAGGAGTTGGGTAAATATAATTTTATTGTATGCCATAAGAGATTACGATTTCATTGGTGGTGTACTTGCCGATGTTGTTATCGGAAGGACTGTATTCGAAACGGTAACCCGCTTTTATTTTTGGTGTAAAGCCGATCATCGTGTAAGCGGCAAAACCGTTAGAGTAAATATAACCTACCCCGAACAATACCGTTTGGTTGAATTCAAAACCGGCATTCACGCTGGCATATAACGGACGGTTGGCATAAGCTCTTACCAATACATTAGGAACAAACGTAATGTATTCGCTCACATCCAATCTTGCACCGGCTGTCAGGAAGTAATTGGTCTTGATGGTTTTCTTTCCGGTACTGTTGTCGTAAAATATTTTCTTGGAATCAATGTTTACCAGATCAGGTGCAGAAAGGCCAACAAAATATTTAGGCGCTTTCAAAAATAATCCTGCTCCTATTCTTGGCACTACACCGTTTCTGCTTTCGTTATTCTTCAACGGATCGTCAGCTTGCCATTGGAAGACATCGTTGCCAAAGTTCACAATAGATACACCGGCTCTCAATCCTGCCTGCACATATGTTTCAGGTCCTACGTTCACACGGTAGGACACACTCGGCATGATGTCTACCTGGCTGTAAGAGAAAAATTTATCACGGGATACCGTAGCACCCAAACCAATGCCGCGTCCCAACGGACCGTCGAAGGCTACGATTTGTGTTTGCGGAGCTCCTGCAACACCAGTCCACTGTGCTCTGTACAAGCCGGTGGCACGAATGCCTTCACCCGAACCTGCATAAGCCGGATTGAAAAACAATTGGGTGTTGGTGAAAAATCCCACGGAAGGATACTGCTGAGAAAAGGCGACGGCCGGCAGTAAAATTGCCGCAGTTGTAAGAAGGATTGATCGTAGATGTGCTTTCATTTATTGATAGTGTAAGTTATAGGTAATGAGTTGTAAGCCTTTTTAATTTTTATATAGAATTAGTATTTTACTTCCCGTAAGGCCAATGGTATTGATCATTGTCATTTTCAATCCATCCTTTTTCTTTTCTTTTGATCGCCCAAAAGAAAAGAAACAAAAGAAAAGGGCGCCACGAAAAACCAATTAAAAAAGACCCTTTTAGATCCTTTAAACGGCACGAAGTTAATGCCACACAGGGTCTCCTTTAATTCGCTCTTTTCGTGGACGCCTGCCGCACCAAGACTTAGTGATTGTGCTCATGCAGTAAGCCTGATTAGTTTCAAGCAGAATTAATCAGGCTACGGGAACTAAATCACTAATTCTATTTTTATATACGGAGTCAGAAAATGCGCATTGTATGCTATTTGCTGTCTTATTACTACTGTTTTTTTATCGTCTAACTTCAAATGTTCCCTTAACTTCTCGCTGACCCGCATCGTTGCCTTCGATGAATACAAAGAAGTATATTCCATTCTCTACCGCTTTTCCATTTGATAATATTCCGGTCCAGTCGTTTCTATAATTGCTTTGTGAAAATAATTCCTGACCATTTCTATCAAAAATTTTCAATTGGTTATCTTTTGCCAGGTCTACATAACCGATTACAAAAGCTTCGTTCAAACCATCGTTATTGGGAGTAATCATCTCAGTTCCTTTCAAGGCAGGCACTTCGGATTTGGCTTCCACGGAAATATGAATCACAGCAGGTTCTGACTTTAGGCCCTTACTGTCTTCTATAGTATAACTAATATCTCCTGACCCAAGAAAGCCTGTGAATGGCGTATAAGTGATAATTCCATTGCTGTCTGCACTGAATAATCCTAAAGAAGGTGATACATAAATACTTTGAATGCCAGCAACGGAAGGATCTAAATCTGTTTGTTGCGTAACGATTGTACCAGAGTACGCTTCATCGTTATCCAGAATGTGAATGGTAATGCTGGTTTCTTTACTAAAAATCAGCTGCGCTGCATCCTCATTAGCAACCGGAGGTACAGGTGCATCGTACGCATATATAGTTGCCGTTTTTGTAGCGGAAAAATAGTCTCTTGTTTCCGGATAATATACTGCGATCTGAGATTCGCCTTCTGCAATTACTTGTACCGAATCTGTTTGATAGTCATATAAAAGATACTCGGTGCCGCCGTTGTATTGACTATAAGAAGGCTGAATGTCAGATTTTATGGAAGATTCAGCGTACGATTTCAATTTGAACTTCGTTCCTGTAATGCCGCCTTGTGAAGGAAAATAAACTTTAGGAAAAACCTTCGCCACAGTAATCGTGGCGGTGGCGGTGGCAGCGGCATAGCCATTGACTGCGAATTGTACAGCGCGAATTGTGATCGGAATATTATTATCTACCGTAGCACAGGTTATTTTCACAAGACCTGATAATGGCTCCACTTCTGCGCAGCTGCTTTGCACCACGGTATAGTAAATCTGAGCGGGACTGTTTGTTACCGGCTGTAATTTAAACGGCTCGTCTCCGAATGTTTTGCTTAAATTGGCCAGTGCCAATGTTGTATTTTTAACAACAGAAGCGCTACCTAGTTTTATTTTTATCAGCTGGCCCAAATAAGATGTTGCTCCACTCGGTTTTTTATTGGCTCCTACAAGGTAAAGGCTGTTATCAGCCAACACGGAGTTTTTTTGATACCCTGTAATAGCCAATTGAAGAAATCCATTGTTGCCAAATGTCTTATCAAAACTCCCGTCTGATTTTAATCTTATTAACGTATGGAAACTATTGTTTTCATCATAGCCAGTAGCAACGATACTGTTGTCGTTTTCCAACTGCAGAGAAACAACACTTTCAGCGCTTAATCCTTTACCAAACACATTGTAACCTTTTGCATTAAAAGATAAATCCAAGGCGCCAAATTCATCTAATTGAAGAAAGCCGTAACGTTTGTCCGTTGATCCCTTTTCATAACCTCCTGCAATCACCACTCCATTTGACTTTACAACCAGAGTCTTTGCAAAAGCATTACTAGACGGACTGCTTAGCTCGCCTACATAGGTACTGCTACCAAATTGATTGCCGTAACTGCTGACCGCAAAGCCGTCTGCGTCCACTTTAAAAATCAAAAACAGAGATTGCGCATTCGTATACGTTGCGACTCCGTAAATAAAATTATCTTTCACTTTAATTTCTATCTTATCTTCTTCTACTGAACTTACACTTGTCGCATTGATAGCAGGTTGATATTGTCCGCCGCCAAATGAGTCGTCCTTTGTTCCATTAAACCTGTATCGTAAAAGCGTTACGAGGTTAGAAATGTATCCATAAACCAAAATTCCTTTCCCTTCCTGAATCACTAAGTCGTGTATGTAATTGTTCGTTTCGGTCAAGTTGAATTTTGTAATACCATTTCCATCAGCACCAAAACTAAGATCTATTGAACCGTCGATCTTTAATCGCATCAGAAATAAATCCGTATTGCTACCATTTGAATAAGTACCGGCAAGGATGGGACTGCCCTGGTAAAGGGCAATCGCTGTGACTTTAGGTGTCGTCATATTGGCTGGAAAATAAGAGGCAAGCGGTATGGTGTTGCCAAAACTTCCATCACTTTTTACCAGTGCTACTGCGGGACCATTGTATTGTGTGTTTCCGCACACCCATAGACTGCCATCTGCAGGGCGCAGGGCAGCGTCTTCTAGTGTTGTGTTATCACCGAAGGCCCATAAAATAGTCTTCGAAGATTTGCCATAATTGTTGTCGTTTCCGCCATCATTATTGACACGTTTTGCAAACGCGTTTTGTATACCTGCTTGATTGCCTAGCAAAATATATTTTCCACCAGGCATCATGTGCAGGCGGTTGATGCCTTTAAAAGAATTAAACTGTTCGGCATTGTTTTGATTGTAAATCAGGTATCCGTCTTTACCAAAACTTTTATCTACTGTGCTGTCTGCATTCATACGCATTACTGCTGCAAATGAATTTCCAGTGCCGATAGATCCACCCAGAAGCATTTTGCCGTTGGGTTGTATGTAAAAAGAAAAAGCATAATTCTGTACAGACCCAGGATAACGATAAGTTGCAATACCGTCCTCGGAGAATTTGGTGTCGATGCCGCCTAGTCTTCTGATTTTATAAAGCATAAAATCTATGTCTATGTTACCTCCTGTGGATTCATTCTTTTGCGCATAACCAGAAAGAAAGATACCTGTGCTGTCCGGTGTAAAACGCATCGCGGTACATTCGTTCAGGTTCCTACCAGGTGTAAGCGGAAGTACTGCTTTACCTCCTTTTGTCAATTGAGGATTATAGAAAAATGATTGAACCAATCTGCCCGTTTGCAGATTAAGTGCCATCACCGCAAAGTTTTTCGTGTTCAACGTGGCTCCCAGTTGATCATTATAGACTGTGCCGCCGATGTACAAAGTTTGACTTGAAGGATGAAACAAAGAAGAACTGACCGTGTGTTTATTTGCATCTGCAAGATTAAAAGAATAAAGAGCGCTTTTGCCGTCGCCATTCCAAATCAGATTGGCCAGATCTCCATAACGATCTACAGTTGCTAATAAAAAATTAGAACCTCCTCCATTCAATTGACTACCTGATGCAAAAATATTTCCGGTGGAAGGGTCTGTCTGTATGGATGTATAACTATAGGCATAATAATTAGCGCTACCCCCATCGGTTGCCAATTGTATCGCTCCTGAACGTGTTGTTCCATTTATCAATGCTCCAAACAGTTCGTCTTTGCTACCATCGACTGTTACTCCAAGAAGGTAAGGGATAACGTTTTTATCTGCATCAATTACATGGCCTCCCAATACGATCCTGCCGTCTGCTCTCAGCGCAATAGACATTCCAATAAATCCGGTTTCTATAGTATTCAGGCTATATCTTCCTTCGAAACCAAAACTCTGGTCGAAACTGCCATCAGGCAATAAACGCATGATTGTACTTTCGTTACGCTCAACACCGCCTCCGTAAAACCCTTTTACCACAACTAGTAACTTTCCGTCGGGTTGTAAAATCGACGTCGTAATTTCATCAGAAGAAAAATTGGGGGTAAATGTAATTTCCTTAATACCTTTCCCATTAAATCCTACATCCAGCGTTCCTGGTTGCGCAGAGAGAGTCGTGGCCAATCCTAAGATGGCCAAAAAAGTATACAGCTTTGTTTTCATATTCAATTTATTAATCTTGATTGCACTCGCCTATTCATCTGATCTCAGGTTTCTGATTCAGACTCTCGTTTATCTTCTTAGTTCCACAACGCCTTTCGATTCGCGCTGATCCTCAGAAGCACCTTCTGTAAAGAGGTAATAGTAAATACCATTCTCCGCTTTCTTACCGTTAGGCAAATCGCCGTTCCAGTCGTTCTTATAATTGCTTTGTGTAAACAATTCCGCCCCGTTGCGGTCGAAAATCTTCAGTTGATTATTCTGTTCAAGATCCACGAAGCCGATCACAAAGGCATCGTTCAAGCCGTCGTTGTTTGGTGTAAAAAGTTCGGTAGCTTTCAAGGCAGGTTTCTCGCCTTGTAAAACAACAGAGACTTTAATGCTACCTATATTCGACAACGTTCCTTTGCTGTCGCGCATGCTGTAGTTGATGTTACCCGAACCGATAAAACCCAAAAACGGCGTGTACTTTACCAAGCCGCTTGATGTGTCTACCTGAAACAATCCTAAGGCCGGTGACACGTATTCGAATTGCAAACCTGGCTGAGTGACGTCCAAATCAATGTAATGCGCATCGAGTGAGCCGGTGTAGGCGGCATCGTTTTCTAATATGTTGAAAGTTACGGAAGAGGACTGGCCATAGACCAGTTCAGCCAGATCGTCGTTGGCTTCCGGCGCTATTGGATTCACATAACCATATATGGTTGTACGTAAGGTGTCACTTAGGAAATTGCTGTTCCCTGAAAAACTCACCCGCACTTCTTCCTGACCTTCCGCTAGAATCACCATGGTTCCGAAGGCGATAAATTGTGCGGCATCATTGGATGTCAGCTGCTCAAAGTTATAATCATTGGTATCGTAATTAGTCACTAGTTTCAAGACAATGGTATCGCCGATAAGACCGCCTTGTTTAGGAAAAATAATTTTCGGAACGGCTCTATTGATATTCATGGTAGAAAATGCAGTGGCTTCAGTATAACCGCTGATGGCCGGCTGATAGGCTTTCACCTGGATGTGATTCTCGCTGTTGGTCGCGCAGCCGATGGTAAAAAGTCCTTCATTGTTTACCGTAGCGCAAACACTAAACGTATTCAAGATGGTATAAGTAATCGGAGCAGGACTATTGGTAACCGGGGTGAGTTTAAACGGTGCATCGCCGTATGTTTTGACCAGGTTCGGAAGGCTAAGGTTCGTGGTTTTAATCACCGGTCCGGAACCTAAATACAATTTGTCCACTTGAGCACGTGCCGATTCAGCGCCGTCGAGTTTTCGATCTGGGCCTATCGCATACAAACGATTATTAGCAATGATGGAATTGTAGGCCCAGCCATTACCATAAAGATTATAGCCTTTACCGTAAAAAGTATCGTCGAGTTTACCCGCCATGGTTAAGCGAAATACGGATCTGGAAAAAGAACCTTTGTCGCTATCGAAACTTAATCCTAAGGCCAACAGTTTCTGGCCGTCTATATGGAGACCAACAATGGCTTCTGAAAGCCCTTTTGGTATGCTCCACTTGCCATTCGTGCCAAAATCCATATCGAAATTACCATCTGCTTTGATTGCTACAATCGTATATTGATTGGCGCTGGAACCTCCAACGTAAAAAGATTTATCCGGCTTAATGGCTAAACAGTAAGCATTATCTTTGCCAGCTATATTATACATACTATCACTGGTTTCTGATCCGTCCGCGGCCAGTTTGAATACCAGGAAATCTTCGGTGCCGTTTACAGCACTATAAGAAGAGGTTACTCCGATCATTGTATTGTCGGAAAGCGATTTAAGATCCATGCTTTTTCCTACATCCCCATCAGCGGAAGTAGAGCGAACGGAAGTGTACATTCCCGAGGCACCTGCAAACGTAGGGCTGATTACACCGTCTTTGGAATAACAAATGACACCCGGATTATTAGAAGAGTTAAAGTAGCCATAGACCAGAATATTGGTATTGTCTTGTAATACCAATCCTTGCACGTAATTGTAGTATGAGCCGTTGCTTAGTGTTACAATGCCTGTACCGTTACCACCAAAGGTGTTATCCGGCGTCAGTGTATTCCCATTTATAATGAAGCGCATGAGAATCGGAAGGTGAAACTGGCTGGATTCAAAATAAGTGCCGGCTACCAGTAATTTAGAACCTTGGATTTTAAGGGAGGTAAGTTGCAATCCATAAAGGGTCTTACTATTGACCATCTGAGGAACGATATAAACACCGGGCATAGCTTGACCAGCACCTCCAAAAGATTCATCCAGCGTGCCGTCCGCGTTAAGCAAGGCAATACCCGATTGCTTTTCAAGATCCGTGTTCGTCGGTAATATACCGCACACCCACAGCTTCCCGTCGCTGCGTAAAGCCAGATCCTGGCCTGTGCTTTTGTAATCCTTGGCCCAACTGTTTACTTCGGAGTTTTTTCCATAGGCCAACACATCTCCGCCACCGTTGTTGATTTTTTTGATGAGTACATCTGAGTTTACAGCGGGAACATTAGAAGTGCCTGCCAAGACATATTCGCCGGTAGACAAAGCCTGCATGGAAACAATTCCAACATTGTCTTCCACCGAAAACGTTTTAGTACCGAAGCCAGGATCGGGCTGTCCGTTGCTGTTTAAGCGTGCGGCAGCCCAATAGGATTTATCATCCAAGGCTCTGTAATAACCGCCTAGTACAATTTTATCATTGACATCCACTGTCAGAGAAGACGCCCTTTGGTCGGTAGAAGAGCCGAATTGAATCAGCTTTTCTCCATTGTTGCCAAAGGAGGGATCTGTAGTTTCTTTCGCTGTGTTTATTTTGTGCACCAGAAACTGTGAGCCTACTCCATCGAAACCGCAGCCACCTAGTATGATGTCTTTTGTAGAAGTCAATCCGATCGAAGAACAATACGTTTGGCTGAAGAAATTAGAAGAGATGAGCAAAACACTATCCGCACTACCAAACTGACTATTGATTTCGCCCGTGGTCATGCTAGCAGCGGTAATGCCCATGGTATTCAAACCGCCATTCAATTGATTTACTCCCAAGTAAAGAGAGTCCGGGTGAAACTGAACGGCACTAGTAATATTAGAACTTTTATCACCTATATGATAAGTACGATAAGAAAGAGCGTTGTCAAAAAAAGTATTCCCGAAGCGATCGATACCAATGATCAGCATGGAGGAATTGTTTTGCAAGCCGTTCGTTTGTCCGCACGCAATGATATGGCCTGTGGCAGGATGGATATGCACGGTATTCAAGGTCGCCAATCCGCCTGAGAAATTATAGAAAGACTTAAAGCCATAGCTATCTAACTCTGTATTTATGCTCCCGTCGGCTTTTAGGCAGACAATGGCAGGGTTAGAATAATTATTGCCGATGTAATAATGACCAGCCAACACGATATTGCCGTTGCTCTGCAGGGCCATGGCATTGGCTACGAATTCGGGTATACCTAAATCTCTGATGATTACTTTGCCCTTTGTTCCAAAAGTTGGGTCTGCTTTTCCGTTGGCCAACCACCGCGTCACGAATCCTTCTCCGTCTTGGGAAGAATTGTAATAACCTGACACCAGCAGTTTTCCGTCGGGCTGCAATAAAGTAGCCGTGGTGTAATCATCTGTGCTGTTTACTTTCAAAGCAAATAATGAATTACCTGTTTTATTAAAAGAAAAATCAAGTGTTCCGGGAGTTTGTGCGAAGGCAATTGAAAAAAAATTTAACAAAAAGAGAGAGAGTAACAGTATACGTTTCATCATAAGCTTCTTATATGTGTTTGTAAAGATAAGAGAGTGGTGTAACTTTATTGTGAATTACGAAAGAAATTCTTTTGAAATACCCGCTGTTTTGCCCTATAAAACAGATAGATAATGTTTTTAAGCATCAAGCAGTCCTTGGACAACCTAGTAAGACAATTGTTTATTCCCCAAATTGGGATTAATCAGTGATTTTTTAGGAGAAAGGTTTTAGGAAGAAATGTATAAAAGAGGAGAAGCGCCACCGGCTGTTACTTTTCCATCGGGGTTTACGTCTCAAGCCAATAAATCATACAGCGAGGGTGCGCTTTTGGAAGAGTTGGCAATCGCCAAAGCCAATTGATATCGGCACTGTTGATGACCGCTTGTACGTTGGTATATTCCAGTACGGCAGGTTATAATTTCCTTTGATGTTGCGTTCTATTTTCAGATTGGTACCGTTACCCAAATAATAAATGAACAATCCTGTATTATCCGGCTTGACCGATGCGCCTACTTGCGCAAGGCAATTGCCTCCATAACCGTTGATGGTTGTTGGCGCATACAAAGACGGTGAAGCCGCATCCTAACCCAGATTTTTGTTGACATCGTCTCGGCAAATAATTTTAGCACCCAAAATACCAATCACATTCAAAGCAGCGGAAGAAGCGTTGCAACTGCTGGTCGTACCGATGAAAGAACTCTCTTCGATAAGGCTTTTAGTGAAGATTCCCGTTGTACCTAGATTCACACCAGCCTTGACATTGAAATTCAAACAAATGATACTTCCTGTTCCGCTGAAGAAACCATTGGAAGTCCATTTTGTAAATACACACTCACAATCACTTGACCAGAAGTAGCCGTGTTCAAACTATAGGCGCCATAAGTTGTGGCTACTGTTCCAAGTGAAGCCGATCCCTCAGGTTTAACCAAAGCAGGATCATAATTCACCGTGAAGTCTAATCCGATCAAACCACTTTTGATAGTGGCAATAGTTTGCAAAGGCACACAGAATGAAGAGCCACGCACAGCATCCACATTACTCAATACATATTTGGAATTGGTCATCACTTGTTTTGCTGTAGGAAAACCTGTTCCGCAGCCGTTTGTTTCTGCTACAGTCACTATACCCATTGCGCTGCCCCATTTCACTGTAAGCTGAGAGATGTTCGCTCCGCTAATAGTAGTTGTGCCAGTCGGCAATGACCAATTGTACTGTGCTCCGGCAGTTCCAATTGTCATAAATTGGAAATATTTATGACAATCCTATTACTTGTGTTTTATCTCCTATTCGGTTTTTAATAGATGTGAAAACATATAAAAAAAATATGCAGTCAATTTGTAACTTCATGCCTTTGCATTCTTATATAAAAAGTAAAATGTGAATCTGGTTGAAAAATTAAAGTTGCAGGCATCTGTAATTCAGAATCTGCATTACCTTTTTTCTATATCTGCAGCGCAATGGTGGGTCAAGCCTCTTACTTGCGAAAGTAACTTAATCAACCAGAAAAATGCTGAATACCCACTACCTGATTATCCGTTTTACTAATTTTTTGCAAAATCAATCAGTGGCTGAATATTTCCTCTATCCCCTTCTCTTATGGCATCAATATAATTTCTTCTGGTTTGATCCGGCCTAACCATATTGGAATGATTCCATGAAAAGGGCTCTGACTTGAATATGGATTCCATTATAATGTCTGCCATTATTCTTGAATGTCTTCCGTTACCGTTGGGAAAGCAATGAATCTTGACAAGACGATGTTTAAATCTTAGAGCGGTTTCTTCAGGAGAATAGGAATCGTGCACAATCCAATATTTTGCATCGTCAATTAATGTTTGCAGCTCTACTCCAATGGTGATCCATTGAACACCAATATTCTTTTCTGACTTCCTGAATTTCCCTGCCCTGGCCCAAACATCGCCTAGCATTTTTTTATGGAGTGTTTTGATAAATTCTTGCGATAAAATTTGATCCTTTTTAAATTTCGTTTTTATCGTCCACTCAATAGCCTTTTCAATATTCAACTGTTCGTGTTCATCCAGCTCTCCATGCGTAGTGATTATCTTTATCAATAAGCCGTCCTTTTCCTCGTCGCTTAAAGGCGTTTGACGGTCTCCATACTCAAGTTCTAATCCCATAGCGACTTGTTCATTTCTCTTTTAAGATCTTCTGCCAAATCTTTAATGGCTTTTGCTATTTGCTCCTCCGAATTTCCCTGACTTTCAAGTTTCATATTGTGACTTGTTCTCAAAACAATTTTTTTCGCCAACTCTTCTGCTTTTAAATCGATCAGTTTCTCTACCGATCCCTGAGCGGGTATAAAAGCATATACAAAATGCATGTTTAAAGCTTGTGCAATTTCTTTCATTGATTTTAATGAAATTGTACCCTGAGATTCACTTTGCTCTATCTTTTTAGCACCTTGTCTGGTAACCTTTAATTTATTACCCAACTGCTCTAACGTCATATTGAGCGTTGTTCTTAGGGCATTGATCCATCCATTATCTGGAACAATCACCCTTTCAGTACCCACAAAAGGTTCTATTTTCTTGTCAAATTGCTCAATGATCAACTTTTCTTTGCTTCGCATAACAAATAGTTTTACTCTGATGTAAACAAAATTGTTTACATTATAAAAAAAGTCAACTATAAAATTGACAAAAAAGCAATTGTCAACAAAAATAATTACAAAAAACAAGGCTTGTACACTGATAAGATTACAAAACTAGATGCAATAACAAAAATGTTGCTGCAAAAATAACCGTTTGAATAGCTCGGGACGATGTTTAATCTATCAAATCTCTGAATTATTTCATTCCTATTTTTTTCCAAACCCTCTCCTCCAAAGTCGACACCATGAACAAATAAACACCATGCTTCAATCCAACAGAAAGCGGATAGTAGATGTTCGCGTTTAATTGAATCTGTTGCTGCACCAACTCCTGTCCCAGCTCTGAATAGATTATCAAAGATGCTGTTGCCGTTTCCGGTGAAAGAATTCCCACTCCTTCATTCGTCAATAAAATCTGCAATTCGTTCCCTCTGATCTGTACGGCTCTGATCGCGCTGAAAGAAAACTGCCCATCTCTATCTACTTGCTTTAAGCGGTAATAGCTGATGCCTGTCGCCGGACAATGCTGATGGGTGTAGGATTGCAGCGTGGTTGAAAATCCTGCGGAGGGAATATGTGTTATGCTTTCCCATTGATTTGTGGTAACATCTGTGCAATGTTGCGCTTCAAAATAATCGCTATTGAATTCCATGCCGGTTTGCCAGCTTAGTACCACGCAATGTTTATCGTCAGCAGTCGCTGAGAAATTTATTAACTCAACAAGCAGCGTGGAAGCAAATTCATCTGCACCGATTTCGATGGCGCCATTCGATACTCTTACCTCTTTGTCGATGTCCAGACTACCGGATAAAGGGTTGCCGCTTCCGTCATTGCCCAGGGCAAGTCCGGCGTCAATGGCAAGAGAAGTAGCGGAAAGGTGCATGTGCGGATTAGCGGTAATTCTTGGATTGGCGTATCTGGCTCTTGCATCTGCCCATGAACCTGGCGATGTGGTGCTTTGTCCAAAATACAAGTTATTGCTTACAGCGATGCCGGTATTGTTGTTTCCCCATTCCTGTAAATAATCCTGACCTGCTATGCCGTAAAAAATATTATTCTTGATGGTGATGTTGCTGCAATTAAACTGCAAGGCTAACTCTCCTTGTGATGCCTGGTAAGTCGTGTTGTTGACAATGACGATATTCACCGCGTTCCCTCTGTTGGACGCATAGCCACCGGCCATGATGTTGGCCTGGTAAGAACCGGAAACAAAATTATTTCTCACCGTGATATCCTGTGTATTCTTGCCGGCATGTTCACTCGCTAGTTCGATGCCGATGTCGCAGTTGTACACGGTATTTCTTTCAATGGTAATGCTTGCGCCGCCGTCGACATAATACCATCGGCATTCCGGTCCCCGCCGTAGGTGGGGTTAGTAAAGGTGGAAATGTTGTAAACAGTATTGTCTGTACACACCCCGTTGCGTGCCTGATCTGAACCGGTAGGACCAATGCCTTCGAAGCCGATGAAATCAATGCCGATATTATCGTTGTCGTGGACGATATTGTTTGATACAATAAAACCGTTTACGTTACCGTTCAACACCAGTGATTCACTTTGACCCAATAAACAGTTTCTTACTTCATTTCCATCCACCAGGATGTTCGTCATGGGCATGGCGCTGGTGCCATAAAACGCAATGCCGTGCGCATTGTCGTTTGCATTTTCAATGTTGTGCACTTTGTTGTTCAGGATCTGCACATTGCTTGAACTGCCTCTCACGCTGATGCCTATGGGAGTTCCGGTGCCTTTAAAATTTTGAACTTCCAGTCCAATGACACGGATGTAATTTTTGCTGTTGATGTAAACGCCGAGTTGGCCTTTTCCTGTGCCATCCAAAATAGCACCTGCTTCTGCAAGAAGCGTGATGTAACTCAAAGCCAAGGAGCCACTGCGTGGAAAAGAAACCGCTTCGTTGTAAGTGCCTGCCCGAACCAACACAGTATCTCCCGCATTGGCGGCATTCACGCCTGCCTGAATGGTTGCATAGGCAGCTCCCACAGGAGCAACAATGATCGTGAGTGCTATGCTTTTCTCGAATGAAAAAAAGCATAGCGCAATGACATAAATTCCCCAATTTATTTTCATTTCAATTTAATTAGCTGGTGACACTACTATACTATATTATAGAACTTAGAGGTTCATTCCTTACATAAACAAGCATTTATAATTGAAAAGCGCTTAAACGATCTCTTGGCTAAACATTAAAAAATAATAGGAGTACTTTTCCCTTGATAAGCTATATGAGAGGAGGTGTTAGTTACCTGAGTGCGGCTGGCGTCCACGAAAAGAGCGAATTAAAGTAGACCCGTGTGGCATTAAGAACGTGTCGTTTAAAAGATCAGAAAGGTCTTCTTTAATTGGTTTTCGTGGCGCCCTTTTCTTTCGTTTCTTTTATTTTGGGCGAGCAAAAGAAAAAGGGTGGTTTGAAAATCAAACTTATCAACACCATTGTTGTGTGGAATTAAAGCTAATTATTTTGACTAGTCTGGTCTCAGGTTACAGATCTCTGATCTCTCTTTTATCTAACCGGTACTTTCTTCCAAACACTTTTTTCCAGTGTTGAAACATAAAATAAATAGATGCCATTCTGCAAACCGATGGAAATAGGGTAATAGCTGTTGGCGTTCAATTGAATTTGTTTTTGTACCAATTCCTGTCCCAGTTCAGAATAGATAGCCAAAGAAGCTGTAGTGGCTACCGGCGAAATGATTCCGACTCCTTCTGTTGTCAACAGAATTTGTAAACCGTCTTCATCTACCTGAATGGCTCTAATGGCAGTTGTCGTAGAATGTCCGTCAATGTCCACTTGCCGGATGCGGTAATAGTTAATGCCCACCAAAGGATTTTGATCTTCGGAAGTATAATTGGATAAACCCTGAACATTTCCTCTGCCTGCTACTCTGGCGATGGATTCGAACTCACCTCTTTCGTTCTTTCTTTCCACTAAAAAATAACTGTTGTTCTGTTCCCAACCTGTAGACCATTGAATAGCAATGTTGTGATCTGAAAATTTCTTCACCGTAAACGATATAAATTCCACCGGCAAGGCAGCGTTGCAAACAGAAAATTGGGAGGTACTGTTGGCTGCGGTGGTTTCTGTTGCCGTTACATCGTAAGCCGTCGGGATCGCGTAATTCAACCCGTGCGTAAGCGACCAGGTGCCGCCTGATACAGTTGCCGTGCCAATAAATGTTTCTCCTTCACAATCACAGGCACCACCCGATACATTGGTATGGTACACGTGAATGATGTCTCCGTCGATACTGCCAGTACCGCTTACGCTATTCGCATCTGCCGCCGTTACGGTCGGGGCCGCAATGGATTCATTGGCCAAGGCTTGCAGCGCGATACCGAGAAAGTTGTTGCAATAAATTTTATTGTACGTAATCTTATTAAATCTTGAGCCGTTGCCTACAAATACACCGGTTCCGGAACTATCTACTGCATCTGATTTCGTATAAGCTATACTATTTCTTTCTGCAGCACTTCCTCCTATGGTATTGTTTAAGCTGGCGTAACGGATGTTGATACCAAATTCTCCGTTACCCATTTGCACCGTTGCTGATCTGTCTGTTCCGATAAAATTTCCTACAATGGAACTGTTCGTCGCATTTCTTAACCAGATTCCTTCGTGACCATTGTTGCCACTTACATTGCTTTCATTGGCACCTGTGCCTCCGATGGTACCGCCGTCCACTTCATTGATAGAAATTCCTGCCCAGGTATTGCCATATCCTGTGGTTAATGTTCCGGTGGAATCTGTTCCGCAAAAATTACCTTTCACGATATGAAGGCCTGCTCCGCCTTCCATACGAATACCGTCTCGCGAGTCACTGGTGGCCGTTGCGCCATTTGCCGCTGTTACATTACGTTCGACATAATTGGAACCGCCGATAATAATTCCATTAGATGTGACAGTACCCCATATGCGTATGCCACTGTTGCCGTTACCGATGATGGTGGTTCCGTCTTTTCCGACTCCTGTAAAATTGGCTTTGATAATAGAGCCGGCACAGTTGTCATGCAAAAAGATCCCATCCTGTCCGTTACCGCTTGAGATATTTCTGGCGCTGTAAGTTGTTCCGCCAACCGTGGCAATACCGGCATTGTAAATATTGATACCCGTTTCTCCGTTTCCGAAATCTAATAAACCGGTAATGTCTACACCTACATAGTTTCCTTGAACTGTAGGCGCGGAACTGTTGTCGAGGCGTATGCCATCGAAACCATTATTAGAAACAATATTTCTTAACGTTACCGAAGTGCCTCCCACTGCAGCGCTGCTGCAGTTATTGATGGCGACACCTACCTGAGTATTTCCTCTTATCAAGCTAGCAGTGGAATCTACACCCACATAATTATTGACAAAAACGATGCTGCTTGACTGGTTGATTTCAAATCCTCTTTGAGAGTTGGATGCCACTACATTTCGCTCAGGAGCCGTAGGCCCTCCGATCAATGCACCATTACTGCGTTCGATGAGAACACCATGCTGTCCGTTGCCCATGGCTGTTGTTCCATTCTTCGCCAGCCCGACAAAATTGCCTTTGAAAATCACACCCGGAGAATTGTCTACTGCAATACCTACCTGTCCGTTAGCGGATACAATGTTTTTCAAATTGTATGCTGTACCCCCAATGATTAAACTGGTTGTTATATTCACACTAATACCTCGTTCTACGTTACCCCGTGCCATCAGACCAGAGGAGTCGGTACCTACATAATTATTTTGTATAACTACAGGATTAGAATTGCTAATCGTAATACCACGCTGAGTATTGGACGATACCAGGTTGCGTTCAGCAGCAGCCGGACCACCAATGGTAAGGCCCACAACCGTACCTATTTCCATTCCGTGGTTTCCATTGGCCGCCGCTGTGGTTCCGTTCGCAGCTAATCCAATGATGTTTCCTTTGATGATCGCAGATACCAAAACATTACTGATACGCAAACCGTCCTGGCTATTATTTCCAATGACATTGCGAAGGTTGTAAGCAGAACCTCCTACCAATACGGTACTGCTGCTTGTCCCTGAGATTTCTATACCATCATTGAGGTTTCCTCTTGCTACCAATCCTGTGGAATCAAAACCTACATAGTTGTTCTGAATAGTAAGGCCCGTGGTTAAATTTAAGTTCATCCCATCATTACTATTCGAGCTGACCACATTTCTTTCCATCAACAACGGACCTCCTATAATCACAGCTGTTGCGGTATTGCTTTGAATGCCATTGCCTAAGTTGCCGGCGGCGGCGCCATTTGCATTTAAGCCAATGAAATTTCCTTTTATAGTGGTAGAGACCGTACTGTTTGATAATCTTATTCCGACTTGCGTATTATTGCCGATGACATTTCTCAGGTTATAGGCAGAGCCTCCGATAAGGATCGTACTGGCATTGGAAATGTCCATACCGTCGCCTGTATTGCCTCTGGCCAGAGTACCTGTAGAATCAAAACCGATGTAATTATTTTGAACGGTAAGTCCCGTAATTGTTCCGCTCATGTTGATGCCGTCGTTTCCATTGGATCCGATGACATTACGTTCTTGCCATAATGGCCCGCCAACGGTCACGGCTGCGGCAGTTGAAAGGTTCAGTCCCACGTTCGAATTTCCTGCCGAATTGTTATTCAATGCTAATCCAATGAAGTTGCCTATGATGATAGTAGAAACAGTATTATTAGACATTCTAATACCCATCTGTGTATTGTTGCCAATCACATTTTTCAGGTTGTATGCCGATCCGCCGATGAGTATAGTACTCGCGCCGGTGATGTCCATTCCATCTCCTGTATTTCCTCTCGCCACGATACCTGTAGAATCAAAACCAATGAAATTGTTTTGAACGGTCAGACCAGTGATCGTTCCATTCATATTGATACCATCGCCGCCATTAGAACCGATGACGTTTCGTTCTTGTTTCAATGCACCACCAATTGTTACCGCCACGGCACTTGAAAGTTGCATTCCTCCTCCTGGATTTCCTGCAGCAACATTGGTTGTTGTCAATCCAATAAAATTTCCTTTGATGGTAGTTGATACCGTATTAGCTGACATTCTAATACCAAGTTGTGCGTTGTTGCCAATCACGTTTTTCAGGTTATAAGCAGATCCGCCGATGAGTATGGTGCTCGCGTTCGAAATATCCATTCCATCACCTGTATTTCCTCTCGCCACGACACCTGTAGAATCAAAGCCTAGGTAATTGTTTTGGATGGTAACCCCTGTGATCGTTCCACTTATGTTGATGCCATCATTTCCATTAGATCCGATGACGTTACGCTCTTGTCTCAATGGACCACCGATGGTGATTGTAGAAGTTGTATTCTGTACTCTGATACCTTGCTGCGTATTGGCTATAGCGGTGAGGCCGTCTGCTCCGATTCCAATGAAATTTCCTTTAATCGTTACCGTAGCACAAATAGAAACATTCACGCCCACTGTACTACCACAAATAACATTCTTTGATGAATAAGTACTTCCGCCTATCGTTTGTGCATTGGAACTGCTAATGTCTATGCCATTAGCAGCATTAGCAAGTATGGCATTTCCTGTCACGGTAGTACCAATATAATTTCCCAGAATGGTAGTACTATTAGAAGCATTACGAATTCTTACAGGATAATTCGAGCATGCAGAAATCAAATTTCTTGTCAATGCTCCAGAAGTACCACCTATCGTGCAACCTGTGGCGCCGTCCAAATCGATACCGTACTGTATGGCAACAGCACCTCCAAGCCCCGTACCAGCGACATTGGTTCCAATATAATTACCTGAAAACACATGGTTAGCGCTCGCGGTAGCATAGATCGCTGTATTGTTTCCGGCACTGGAGTTAATGACCAGACCACGAATGGTGCTTCCATTAGAATTTGTATTCAATCTGAAAATTTGAAGGCCTCCGGAACCTCTAACCTCCACTAATAAGTTACCGGCAGAAGCAGTAGGTTGGGTGTAACCATCAATCAATACTGGATTAGAGATGAGCAGGTTGGCTGTAATTGTTATAAGATAGGGTGCTGGTATATTAAAGCTAATGTTATCTAAAACAGCATCTATATTGGCCAAACGGATACATTTTCTAAGACTATTCGTTCCATCTCCCAAAACATAAGGCGTTCCAGGATCTATGTTAAGTAAATTGTCTACCACAAAGGTTGCGGAATACGATCGACCGGCACTCAACAAAAAACATAAGCTCATTAAGAAAAAAACTCTTTTCATTTCCACTCTGGTTTTAATAGTATTCTAAAAATTAAAGCTTGGAATTCTACGGAGAGAAGGGGTTTAATGTTTGTTGTCTCTTTATATTAAAATTAGTGGCCTTATCCCACGTCTTGGCGCTGGTCGAACATAATCTCACTTTAATCGGAATAAAAGAAGGTTTGTTGGTGAATGTGGCACATCTGCAAAGAAATGGGTTAAAAGCCTTTTCTACCACAAAAAACAGCTATGTGTTACACTTAGTTACCATAAAAAGATGTGCTATTGGCCAATTTAAAATTTAGGGAACGAGATTATCGTTTTAAATAACATCGTGCTTTTTTTTCATTTTTTAAACTTACCATACATCGCTAATCGCCTTTTTTCATCAAAAAAAGAAGGCTTCCTGAACAGGGAGCCTTCTTGAAAAGCGCTTTTTAAAGCAAGTCTTAAGCGTGAGCCAGTTTGTTTTGAGCCAGCGCATCTGCTCCATAATGCTTCAATACTTTATAATGTGACTTTAATGCCGTAAAGAAACTTGTGTTATCGTGGTAAGGAACTCCAAATTCAAGGGCTGTTTCACGCACGATAGAAGAGATCTGAGGATAATGTATGTGACAGATTTTAGGGAACAAATGATGTTCCACTTGCATGTTCAAACCGCCGCATAACCAAGTCGTAAGGAAACTGCGTGATCCGAAATTGGCAGTAGTTTGCATTTGATGGATCGCCCACGCTTCTTCAATGTTTCCTTCGTCGTTGGCATCAATTAATTCTGTGGCTTCTACCAGGTGAGCCAGTTGAAAGACCAGGCCTAACACAGCACCCTCTACAAAGTGCATGCACACAAAGCCAATTACAAACTGCCACCAGGCTACATCCAATACAATCAACGGAACGATGATGAACATGATGTAGTACAAAATTTTAAAGAAGAACAGTTTATAGATCTCCGCTTTAGGAGGCATAGAATTATCGGTTTGGCCAATACGTTCTTTAAAGAATTTCACATAATCTTTTCTAAACACCCAAGATAAACTGGCCAGGCAATACAAAAAGAAACCGTAAAAGTGCTGGTACTTATAATGAGGTTTTAATTGATCATGATCTGTTACACGCATCAAACCCGGTGCAATTTCAATGTCTTCGTCGTGACCAGGAATGTTGGTGTAAGTATGGTGAACAACGTTGTGCGTTACTTTCCATACGTACACATTGGCGCCCAACAAATTGAAAAAGATAGACATGGCTTCATTCACTTTATCGTTCGAGCTGTAAGCGCCATGGATAGCATCGTGTGCCACATTGAATCCAATGAAGGCTGCAAAGGCTCCCATACCCAATGCCATAAAAAACATTGTCCAGGGCTGAAACTGGTTCGATAAGATCAAACCATATAAACCAAAAAAAGTACCCAAGTAGAAAACCGATTTGAAAATCATCAAACCATTGGCCTTTTTCGAAATACCTTTTTCTTCAAAATACTGATCGACTCTACTTCTAACGGTAGCAAAAAACTGAGATTTGTTTTTGTCGATGAATCTTAATTTAACGAAAGACATGTTGCGGATTTTAATTCGGATGATGCTTGCGCATGCAGGAGTACAAAGTTAACGCTATTGGTTGTAAAAAGGTATAATCGGGTCTTATTTTTCACATGCTATTGATCATTTTCTCAGGTTAACTAATTACTAAAGAAATTGTTGTCCCATTTTACTCAAGTGTTACTTTATAAAATATTCGGTCTGGAATGATGAGGAAACGATCAGGCCCGTCATATTTTTCTTTTCATAAAATTACGGCATTTACAACCTAAAAGTTGACCAAATTCGGACGAGCCGTTGTTAATAGGAGATGAGTGGGAGAAATATATTATTGAGCTAGGAGGTACGAGCTAAAGTAATCCGGTTACTCTATATGCCTGGACGCGTATTCCCTTGAAGGGTGCTTAACATTTATAATAAATTTGATTTAGGTGTCAGGTCTTTCGACCTGACACTGCCGGACAATATTCAATGGTCAGCATTAACTCCATCCCGGCTTGATGCCAAATCCTCTAAAGGGGACTTGTGCTATTTCTAATAATCGTTGCTAAGATATATTGTCCCGAAAGGGACAACCCTTTCCCAAACCAACCGTTCTCATCCTGTGCCCTGACAGGTCATGAAAATAGAACACCTTTACGCTGGCCCGAAAACAAAGAAAGCCCCGCTATAAAGCGAGGCTTCTGTTATGATAGCAATATGAATAGACTAAACTGTATACTGATCCGCATCAATCAACTTCGCAGCGATTGCTCTTCTTACATCTCTTGTGTTCAATGGGGCAATTTTCGTAAAGCGTTTCAATCCCATCAACAACATGCGTTGCATGTCACCGTCTGACATAGAGTTGATGGCATTTTTACCCGCAATGTTGATTTGATCCGCCATGTCGAAGGTGTATACTTTCGCCATCAGGATTTGAATCTTGGCCGCCTCTTCTCCTTTTGTGCTTGCTACTTTTTCAGCGCGCAATACCGCGGATTCAGCGATGTAGATGTTGATGGCGATATCCGCCAGGTTCATTAATATTTCTTGTTCGGTGGCCAGTTTGTCCATAAACTTCTGCGCGGCAGAACCGGCAATCATCAACAAGGCTTTCTTGAAATTCTTAATGACTTTGTGTTCTTCAGCAAACAAGCCTTCTGCTTCTTCTCCGAAATCTGGAATCGCCATCAGTTCTTTTTGAATAGCCATGGCGGGTGTCATCAAGTCCAGCTCGCCTTTCATGGCTTTCTTCAGGAACATGTCCATGATCAGCATGCGGTTGATTTCGTTAGTTCCTTCGAAAATCCTGTTGATACGGGAGTCGCGGTATGCTCTATCCATCGGATAGTCAGCAGAAAATCCGTAGCCCCCAAAAATTTGAACACCTTCGTCAGCCACGTAGTCTAAGGTCTCAGAACCTGCCACTTTCAAGATAGCGCATTCGATAGCAAATTCTTGTGCGGCACCCAACAAGGCTTGCTCCGCTGTTTTTCCTTCCGACATCAATCGCTCTTCTTCGTGGTGAATGTCCATACCAGCTCGGTACATGGCCGATTCAGACGCATAGATACGAATGGCTTGTTCGGCTAATTTATATTGTATCGCACCGAAATTTGAAATCGGTTGCTTGAATTGAATTCTTTCTTTCGCGTATTTGATAGACAAGGTAGATGTCTGCTTACTTGCGCCAATAGCTGCAGCAGCGAGTTTGATACGACCAATGTTCAAAATGTTGAAGGCAATCAAGTGCCCTTTTCCAATTTCACCTAACAAGTTTTCTTTCGGTACTTTGCAGTCACTTAAAAACACCTGACGGGTAGAAGATCCTTTGATTCCCATTTTATGTTCTTCGTTTCCTAAGGTTAGGCCTTCTCCTTTTTCGACGATAAAACCTGTGAACTTGTCACCATCAATCTGAGCAAACACAATGAACACGTTAGCAAAACCGGCATTAGTGATCCACATCTTTTGTCCGTTCAAAATATAATGACTTCCGTCTGCAGACAATACAGCTTTTGTTTTAGCAGCCAAGGCGTCAGATCCGGAGCCGGGTTCTGTCAGACAGTAACTCGCTTTCCATTCTCCGGTAGCCAGCTTGGGTAAATATTTTTGTTTTTGTGCGTCGTTTCCAAAATACAAAATCGGCAAGGTACCGATCCCTGTATGAGCGGCTAAGGCTACAGCGAAGGAATGACCTGCACCTACTGTTTCTGTCATCAGTAAAGATGTATTGAAGTCTTTACCAAATCCACCGTAAGCTTCTGGAATTGAGGTTCCTAACAAACCCAGCTCACCTGATTTTTCTATCAACGATTCCATCAACCCTGGCTCCTGCTTATCGATACGATCCAAATGAGGGATTACTTCCGCGCTCAAAAAATCTTTCGCCATGCCGGCAATCATTTTTTGTTCTTCGTCAAATTGTTCTGGAATGAACACGTCATTAAAGCCTATCGCACGGATAGCGAATTCTCCGCCTCTTGTTCTTTTGGTATCAGTAGATGCTGCCATAGTGGTAATTGTTAAAGGTGTTGTGTTTAGTTTTTTATGCCATCGTAGAGACACAATGCATTGTGTCTCTACAGCCGTTCGTATTTACAATAATTCGAAAATGCCTGCCGCACCCTGTCCGGTTCCTACGCACATGGTGACCATACCGTATTTACCTCCGCGACGACGCAACTCGTTGAACAATTGTACCGACAATTTTGCCCCTGTACATCCCAGCGGGTGACCCAATGAAATGGCTCCTCCGTTGACATTCAATTTTTCTTCGTTCAACCCTAGTGTGCGTATGATAGCCAAAGATTGTGAAGCGAAGGCTTCATTTAATTCGATTAGATCCATCTGATCTAGCGTCATGTTGGCTTGCTTCAATGCTTTTGGAATCGCTTCGATCGGACCAATACCCATGATGCGAGGTTCTACTCCTGCTACTGCATACGAGATGAGACGGGCTATAGGTTTCACATTAAGCTTTTTTACCATGTCTTCTGACATCAGCAACACAAACGCTGCGCCGTCAGAAGTCTGGGAAGAGTTACCCGCCGTTACCGAGCCGCCATTGGCAAATACCGGTTTCAGTTTGGCCAAGGCTTCTACAGATGTATCTGCTCTAGGTCCTTCGTCTGTATCCACGATGTATTCACGTGTTTTTCTTTTTTCTTTTTCGTCCAGATAAACTTCTGTGACTGTAATTGGTACGATGTCGTCTTTAAACTTTCCTTCCTTAATGGCCTTCGCTGCTTTCAAGTGTGACTTGTAAGAAAAGGCATCC